>DAIPLL010000200.1:0-2201 GCA_036769265.1 Kapaibacterium sp. (SeqCode) | reverse complement strand
GAATCCAGCACCGAAACTTGCCAAAATCACATTATGCCCTTTTTGAAGTAAACCTTTTTCGATCCACTCCGATAGGCAGATCGGGATTGTAGCCGCAGTTGTATTACCATATTTATCGATATTAATCATAACTTGCTCACGGCTAATACCCATACGCTCAGCTGTTGCAGTGATAATGCGCAAATTTGCTTGGTGAGGCACCAGCCAATTGATATCTTCGCTTTTTAAATTATTCCGTTTCATAATTTCAAGAGTAACGTCAGCCATTCCTACAACTGCATATTTGAAGACGTTCCTACCATCTTGATAAATATAATGTTCGCCGTTTGCAACTGTTTCAGCCGAGGCGGGCTTGAAACTACCACCGGCAACCATATGCAAATATTGGGCGCCCGAACCATCAATATGGAGCACTTGATCGAGCACTCCCATCTTATCATCATTGGATCTTTCCACGATACAAACACCAGCACCATCACCAAATAGTATAGCTTGGTTTCGATCTTGAAAATTAACTATAGAACTCATTTTATCAGCACCGCAAAGAAGCACTCTGCGACAGACACCGCTTTCTACAAGTCCTGCAGCTGTTGCAAGCGCGAACACAAATCCCGAGCAAGCAGCTGAAATATCAAAACCCCAGGCATTTTTCAAACCTAACTTATTTTGAACAACAGCAGCAGTCGATGGGAAAAAATGATCAGGAGTTACAGTTGCTACTATAACGCAGTCAATTTCATCTTTTGAAATACCACGTTTTGCGATACATTCTTCAGCAGCTGGTACTATTAAATCGCTTGTTGCACCTGATTTTGCAAAACGACGTTCTGCGATGCCAGTGCGTTCCATTATCCACTCGTGACTTGTTTCGAGATAGCTCTCGAAATAAGCATTGTCATATACATCCGGAGGAAGATAATGAGCTATTGATGTAATTGTTGCTGTCATACTTTCTTCTTAATGTTTCTTAAATTTATCATACTTGTAAAGCATTTTCAATTTTATTGTTAATATTGTTCAATGAAAATTCAATTGAACGGAGAATCATATTTTTTATTGCTTTCGGCGATGATTTACCATGACCAATGATTACAACTCCATTGACTCCAAGAAGCGGCACCCCACCGTATTCCTGGTAGTCAAATTCTGAGAGAATATCTTTTAAAGTTGGAATCATAAGCCCTACTTTGAATTTTTTAAGGATATTGCGTGAAGCATAATCTTTAATTTTTGATTTCAAAATATGGAGAAAACTTTCTGCCAATTTTAGCACAATATTACCTGTAAAACCATCACAAACGACGACATCTGCTGCACCCACCAAAATATCACGACCTTCTATATTACCAATGAAATTGAGAGAACTGCTGGCAAGCATCTGGTAAGTTTCACGAATGGCATCTGTTCCTTTGGAATCTTCTTCGCCAATATTTAGCAACGCAACAGTAGGTCTTTCGATACCGAGTGAATGCTTAACAAAAGTACTACCCATGACTGCAAATTCATACAAGAAGCGAGGACGCATATCGATGGTTGCACCTACATCAAGTATAAAAGTTGGTTTGCCTTTGGCAGTTGGCATAAATGTACCAATTGTGGGACGAGAAACACCTTTGATACGTCCGAGCAACATGGTTGAAATTGAAAGCATAGCGCCAGTGTTCCCTGCGGAGACAAAAGCATCAGCCATGCCATCTGAATGCAATTTTGCTGCAACAAAAAGAGACGATCCTTGCTTATAACGCATTGCTGCAACAGGATCGTCTTGCATTGTTATGACGTCGCTCGTATGGACGATTGAATAAGAATTTTCAGGCAGATCTACATTTGCAAGTATATTTTTAATCTTGCTTTTGTCGCCAACGAAAATAATTTCAATATCGATGCTCTGTGATAGCTCTTTATAAGCTAAAAATGCACCTTTGATTTCATTCTCAGGTGCAAAATCTCCTCCCATTGCATCGAGCGCTATTCGAATTTTTTTCTTTTCAGCCATAAATAAAAGAAAAACACCTAAAGCAATTAGACAATTTTACGTCCGTTGTAATAACCGCATTCAGGACAAGCTGCGTGCGAAAGCTTCATTGCACCACAGTTTGGACATGCAACAGTTTGTGCGGCTACTGCTTTGTAATGGGTTCTTCTTTTATCTCTTCTTGTCTTCGAAAATTTACGATTAGGATTTGGCATTTTACTTATTC
>DAIPLL010000199.1:0-2205 GCA_036769265.1 Kapaibacterium sp. (SeqCode) | reverse complement strand
TCACCTTTTTGCCATCCTCTTCTCCTTCAATTATCACTCTCATGACTGTAAATTCTTCTTCATCTGGTTCTAAAAACCATTCTTTGAATAGTATTTTATTCGTAAAATCAATTGGTTTAATGTTTGAGCCATTGATTTGTATTTCTTTATTATCGAAGAATCCCCCAGATTTCAATGCTTTAATTAAATCGATATGCCCTGGGTAACGCAAAGTTTTTTCCTTCATATTTGGGATATCTAACGTAAACATTAAAGATCTGAGACCATCAGTATTGAATGCTTCCAAAGTGCCAATATCATTAAAAAATAAAAATTCACTATCCGATAAAGGTTCTTTTACGATGATTTTGCCATTTTCCACGTACCTTGCTGGTCTTGTATATTCTTCGATTACATCAATTGGCGAGAATGGTGCCTTGTATTGAAATGGGTATTTACGCACAAACGGTAAACCACCTACGAAACACAGATAAGATTCCACCTTCATCCGTTTATAATGATATCCGAGAAAAACATTACACATCCCTGGCGCAACTCCACAGTCAACAACGGCAGTTACGTTTTTATCGATTGCCAATTCTTTAAGTTGCAAGGAATCTTCGGGGAAGAAAGAAATATCAACGATATCCTTACCTGCTTCTATTACAGACTTAGTAACCCTATATCCCATAAAACCCGGAACAGCATTAACTACTAAATCGTAATCGGCAACAAGTTTTGGAATTAAGTCCAACCGTGATAAATCAGCAACTAATGTTGTGATATTTGCTGAATGATATTTGTTTAATTTTACCTGATCGATATCGCATACTGTTACTAGATAATTGCTCGAAAGGTCGATTGCCATTGCTGAACCGACCATCCCACTGCCCAATACAATAACTTTTTTCATTTTCTTCCTTTTTTTATTTTAAAATTATGAAAAAAATAAATTTAGATTATTATTATTAGAAATTTATTATACATTCGTCATTAGATTTAATTTTAAATTAACATCATGAAAATAAAAATTATTTTATTCTTTTTCATCATACTGATGGCATGTAATGGAAATAGCTCGAAAACCGACCGAACACCCAAAACAAAACCAGATAACCAGAATCAAAATTCACTTTTACAATTAATTCCAAAAATTATTAATAAATACCCGCACGACAAAAATGCTTATACTCAAGGTTTGGTTTATCACAATGGTTATCTTTACGAAAGTACTGGACTATATGGCAAAAGCACATTACGACAAGTTGATATAGAATCTGGAAATGTAATCAAATCAATAAATCTTTCGCCAGTGTACTTCGGAGAAGGAATAACTGTTTTCGACAACAAAATTTATCAGTTAACTTGGGAGAACAAAAAGGCTTTTGTTTACGATTTAAGTAGTTTTAAATTATTGAAGGAATATTCCTATCCCACGGAAGGCTGGGGAATTACAACAGACGGCAAGCAGATTATTGTAAGTGATGGATCGAACTTCCTAACCTATTACGATGCAAATAATTTTTCGATTATTAATACAATAATGATTAAGCAAGGAAATAAATCGCTCTATAATATAAACGAAATGGAAATGGTTGATGGAATGATATATGCAAATGTCTATATGACCGATAATATTGTGATAATTAATACCAATAGTGGTGATATTGTTGGTTGGGTGGATATATCGCTACTTCGGCAGAACTTAGATGATTCCAGTAATGCAGAGGTTTCCAACGGAATCGCATATAATTCCAGTACAAAAACCTTTTACCTCACCGGCAAAAACTGGTCAAATCTTTTTGAGGTTGTTTTTGTAGAAAAGTAACTAATTACCTATAAAAAGTGGTGATTTCTGAATATCACCAAAGATAAAAATCGGAATTTCGGGATAGTCAACATTATCCGTTTGCAGTAATATTCTACCTTTCAAGATTCCATCCTGTTGTGGCGTAAATGAAAGTTCCAAAGAATAAGATTCTCCCGCTTTTACGATAGTTCCATCTTTGATTTTTACCTGTACTTCGCTTGGAGAAACTGATACGAGAAAGATTTTAACATCTTTCTGAGTCTTATTTGTTATGTTTAGAAATTGCTTTGCTGTTTGTCCAACTTTCAGGTCGGTAAAAGAAACCATATTGTTGGGGGTTACGAATACTTCTCTTTGGATATTTGCTTTTAATTCCACATCCATCAAACTATGTTTTGGGTCGTTAGAATAAATTC
>DAIPLL010000037.1:0-12034 GCA_036769265.1 Kapaibacterium sp. (SeqCode) | reverse complement strand
ATGCTTGGTATGATTTCACCTATGGACCTCGTCAGCATTATTTGATTGCTGCCGCGCGTGCAATTGAAACACGCCGCTTTATCGCACGCTGCGCAAATTCAGGTGTAACTGGATTTATTAGCCCGCTCGGTAATTCAATTTCCGAAGCTCCACAATACACTGCAACAGCCATTGCCGCCACAATACCGCTTATCGAAGAGAAAACTTTTTACGTGCGTTTTACAGACTTTCTGCCAATTTTTGCTTGCTTAGCGAGCCTTATTGCATTGATTTTTGCAATTTTCAGAAAGAATAATCACTAAATCTTATTTATCATAAATTAATTTTTGTAAAGCATTTTAGCAGTTTTGCGAATGCTTCTTTATATCGAAATCCTTAGGTAAACTGGTGTATTTTACAGATAAAGTAATATTCTGGCTTGCGATTTTTGGAATAAGGAAAAAATATTTTAGGCTATCTCCTTCGGAAAATTCTCTTGATTGGTAATAATTCGAAAATTCTTTAAATTCGTATATGTTTTCGTTGTAATAGCTGGTAAGAAAATTGATGAAAGCGGCTTTTTCGATGCTTGTGCCAATCTCAGCTGAGTGTTTAACTTGCTTATGCAAGAACTCGCTTGAAATATTATCCACATTACGCGAGAAATCCCCCCAGTAGTATAAGCCGAAAGCTATAAAAATTATTGCAGTAACAAAAATAAAGGCATTCGATTCAAAAATCTTGGTTATGTTTTTTTTCATAAAATAATATCAAACAAAAAAAAATAACAAACGTTAAAATACTTAAAAATAATGTTTAATTGCAAGGTTAAATTTTTATGAGTAACAAAATAGTAACTGTTAATCCCCACAATGGGGAGGTAATCAAGGAATACGTCAAGCATACCTCAGGTGAAATCGAGCGAATCATTTCTAACGCAACAAAACGCCAAATCGAGTGGGCAAGAAAACCATTTCCAGCACGAGCCGAGTTTTTCCTTGCTGTTGCCGATTTGCTTTTGAAGCGGAAAGAGCAATACGCTCGACTTATGGCTGAAGAAATGGGCAAACCTATCAGCCAAGGTATAGCCGAAATAGAAAAATGCGCCCGTGTGTGCCATTACTATGTTGAGAATTCTGAAAAATTCTTAGCAGACAAACCAGTTGAAACAGAAGCTAAAAAATCCTACGTAACATACAATCCACTTGGAATAATTCTCGGCATAATGCCTTGGAATTTCCCTTTCTGGCAAGTTTTCCGTTTTGCAGTGCCAACACTTATGGCTGGGAATGCCGTGCTTATGAAGCATTCGAGCAATGTTATGGGATGTTCGCTTGCAATTGAGTATTTGCTGCTGGATGCAGGTATCCCTGAAAATGTATTCTCTTCCCTTGTCATAAGCGGCGAAGAAGCCGAAGAGCTTATCGGCAATATTAACATTGCAGCTGTTTCTCTAACTGGTAGCACACAGGTTGGGCAACGTGTAACAGCAGTTGCTGGAAAATATATGAAGAAATGTGTTATGGAACTTGGCGGAAGCGATCCATACTTGGTTCTGAAAGATGCCGACATCGATAAAGCCGCCAAAATTTGCGCTGCTGCTCGCCTTATAAATAGTGGGCAGAGTTGCATTGCCGCTAAACGCTTCATAGTCGAAGCCGATGTATATGATGAATTTCTCGAGAAATTCACTCGCGAAATGGCATCTTATAAAATGGGCAATCCGCTCGAAAGCGATACTGCAATCGGTCCGCAAGCGCGTGCTGATTTGCGTGATGAATTGCACAACCTCGTGGAAAAAACCATTGAATTCGGTGGCAAATTACATCTTGGCGGAGAGCTCCCCGAAGGTCCAGGATACTATTATCCTGCAACTATTGTAACAGGAGTTATGCCCGGAATGCCACTATTCGACGAAGAGTCATTCGGTCCGGTGGCGTCTGTAACTCGAGCCGAACGCGAAGATCTGGCAATTTCGCTCTGCAATTTCAGTAAATTTGGGCTTGGTGCAGCTATTTTTACCGAAGATTTAGAAAAAGCCGAGCATTTAGCAAAAAACGTTCTCAATGCTGGAACTGTTTATGTGAACGGGCAGGTTAAAAGCGATCCGCGTTTGCCATTTGGTGGTATTAAGGAATCTGGCTACGGTCGAGAACTCTCCGAAGAAGGTATCAAAGAATTTGTTAATATTAAAACAGTTGTGATTGAATAATCGCTAAATATTTGTTTGCAAAATAAAAAGTGCCACACCAAAAAGGTGTGGCACTTATATTATAAAAAGCTCTGTTAATTTATTTTAAATTAAAAACATCCTTTAAGAATAAAGCAATAGCCGCATTGTAGTAATCACGATTTGATTTTTTTCGGAAGCCGTGTCCTTCGTCTTTTGCGAGCAAATACCAGACTTTACCGCCATTTTTGCGAACTTCAGCTACAATCTGTTCGGCTTCGGATGCTGGCACTCGTGGATCATTCAGCCCTTGAATAACAAACAATGGCTTTGATATTTTGTGGGCATTATTAAGTGGGGATATAGTTTGCAAAAAATGGCGCATATCAGGGTCGCGTTCATCTCCGTATTCCACACGGCGAAGGTCGCGACGGTATTCACTTGTATTCTCAAGGAAAGTTACGAAATTGGAGATACCAACAACATCAATGCCTGCGGCAAGGCGGTCGTTGTAGTGTGTCATCATTGCAAGCACCATATATCCACCATAGGAACCACCGTAAACGCAAATACGCTTTGAGTCGAGTTCGGGTTGCTTCGCAATCCAATCGAGCAATGCGCCGCCATCTTTTACGGAATTTTCGCGCAGGTAGCCATTATCCAAATCTAAGAAAGTTTTGCCATAACCATCGCTACCACGCACATTTGGGGCAATAACAGCTATACCGAGTTCATTCAACAAGAATTGGATATACGAAGCAAAGCCAGGACGAAATTGCCCTTCTGGTCCGCCGTGGAAGTTTATAACAACTGGGAATGGTCCTTTGCCACGTGGTTTGTAGTAATATGCAGGGATCATACGTTGTTTGCCAGCGACGCTATCATAAGTTGGATATTCAATTAAAACGGGTTCAATAAAGTTTGAGGTGTTCAGTCCGCCAACTCCGCAGTATGTCCAGCGTTCTGCTTTTTGATCTTTGATTGAATATACGTAAACATCGCCTGGGCTGAAAGATGAATTCAGCGTAAAAGCAAATTTTTTGCTATCGGGCGAAAAAGCAATGCCACCGACTTCACCTTTGGGTAAGTTCTTTGGTTCAGCGTATTTAAAGGTTTTGGTGTCCATTATGTATAATTTGCTTGTTCCATTTTCATTGGTGGAAAAAGCTAAGAATTTTCCATCGTTGGAAAGATTAAAGCCTTCGACATCCCAATCGATTTTATAGGATATCGGGGTGATTTTTTTTGAATTTAAATCAATATAGAAAAGCTTTTTGAATTCGCTTCCATCGTTTGAAATAAAGAAAACGCCTTTTTTGTCCTTGGAGAAAGCAGCTTGTCCCATTGCAACTTTTGATTTGTAATCGATTAGCTTTTCGTGTTTTTTGGTTGCAAGATCGAGCATATAAACAGTGCTTTCATTGATTGAGATATAGTTGTAAATCAAAGCTTTTTTCATATCAGGCGAAAAATCAAGGAAACTCCACTGCCCTTGAGCTTGAAACATCATCTCGCATTTGCCTGTCGAGAAATCGTAAAGCCAACTCTCGAACTCGCGCCCATTGCCCTCGCTCCAAGTCACAGCGAATCTACTACCATCGGGCGACCACTGGAAGCTGCCGTAGCGGGATTTGCCATTGGAAAGCATCTTTACGTTGCCGTTACCCTGATTGAAATAATAAATCTGGTATTGTTCGTTGCCACCAATATCTTTGCTGAAAAGGAAGCCTTTATCTTTTGTCGGGCGAGCTGCGATGCCTGCGATTGGTTCTTTGTAGAAGGTAAGCTGAGTGCGTGCACCTCCTGGCTGGGCAACGAAGTGCACTTGTGCTGTTTCGCCGAAACGTGTCAGTATGTAAACACCTTTGCTATCGCTCGACCAATCAGCAAAAGCAGCTGAACGCACGTTTTGGTATTGCTCAAGGCGTTCTTTGAGATCTTGCGGTATTTCTGGTATATTTTCGATTACCAAGTTCCCAATTTCAGTGCGTTTTACTTCTTGCGAAAAACTTACCGAGACGCTAAACCACAAAATCAGAAGGAAAATTTTTAGTTTTTTCATAGTTACTCCTTTTAAAAAATATCAACTTAATACGTTAATAACACAATTTTGTTTCGATTAAAAGCAATATTAACAAATTTTTATCGTTTAAACTAATTTAAATTGCAGGTATGGAAATGGCTATTGTTCCAGTGTATAATTGCTTTCATCCAGTGATGAAGCAAAAAACAGAAGATGTTCAGGAATTCGGTGATGATATTCGCACTATAGCCCAAAATTTAATTGATACAATGATAGGCACAGGCAACGGAGTTGGGCTTGCCGCTAATCAAATAGGCGAGCGAAAATCAATATTTGTTATAGATAAAAATATAAAAAAAGAAGAGAAACCCGATCCAATTGTTATAATAAATCCAAAAATTTTAGCTTTTTCCGAAGAAACCGAAGAGCAAACGGAAGGCTGCCTAAGTGTGCCAGAGCTTTGGGAAGATGTTGAGCGAGCAAAAGAGATAGAAGTGCTTTATTATGATTTGGATATGAAGGAAATTAAAGCAACTTTTAGTGATTTTATGGCACGAGTTTTTCAGCACGAATATGATCATTTGCAAGGAATACTTTTTTTCGAGCGCATAAGCCCGCTACGAAAAATGCTCATTAAAAATAAGCTTAAAAAAATAGAAAAAGGGCAAATTTTACCTGACTATCCGATGATTTTGCCAGACGGACGACTTGCCAAGTAATTTACGCTTGCATAAGCTGGGATAATTCCTGCAACTGCTGGTGGGTGTTCACACCTTGTATTTCATTGAATTTTGCCACCTGAGTTGCACAGACTTTTTTGCCTTCGTTTTTTAGGATTTCAATAATATCTGTAAGATAATACTCTCTTTGAGCGTTATTTTGCTTAATTTTATCGAGGGCTGGGAAGAGCAATTCGGTATTTAGGAAATATATGCCACTGTTAATTTCATTGATAAGCTTTTCGTCTTGAGATGCGTCTTTTTCTTCACGAATGCGTAGGAAATTACCATTTCTGCGGATAATGCGTCCGTAGCCTGCTGGATTGCTTGCAATTGCTGAAAGCACGGAAAGATCCGCCTGTTGATTACGGTGCTCAGCTATAAATTGGGCAAGTGTGCTTGCTTTAATTGCTGGAACATCTCCCGCCAGGATAAGAACGTCTGTGTGCTTGTGCAGCACGGGTTCTACTTGTTTCAGAGCGTGCCCAGTGCCGAGCTGTTTGTTTTGCTCTACGAAAATGATTTTATCTAAAGCATTCTTATAATTTTGTGCAACGTAATCTCGAACAAGTTCCTTTTTGTAACCAATGATTAAGTAAATATTTTGCGGACTAAGGCTTAATGATGTATCCAGGACATAAGAAATTAAAGGTTTGCCGTTTAATTCGGCTAAAACTTTTGGAGTTTCGGGATTGTTCATCCGAGTGCCTTTGCCGGCAGCAAGTATTATAATGGAAAACGGGCTCATTTACATAATTTCGGGATGAGTAATACTTTTTATCTTGTTATTCTCGTCAACTAATACAACTGTGGGCTTATGTTGGCTCATTTCTTCGGACGAAAGATGGCAATAGCTGATGATTATAATTAAATCACCGACCTGTCCCTTGCGGGCAGCTGCACCGTTCAAACAGATCGTTCCACTGCCAGGTTTGCCTGGGATGACGTAAGTTTCGAAACGCTCGCCGTTGTTAATATTCACAACGGAAACTTGTTCGTATAGAGCAATATCTGCTGCTTTCAATAATTCAGTATCCACCGTAAGGCTACCTTCGTAATGAAGCTCTGCTTGAGTTATCTTTGCTCTATGTATTTTTGATTTTAAAAATATTCTTTCCATTTTTAAAACCTTTGTAAAAAGTTTACAAAATTAATAAAATTTTGTTAATTTATCAATTCTTAATATTAACACTCGATCCAAGTTTTTATTTTAAATTTAAATGTGAATTACCGATTATAATAAATTGTAACCAAATTACTCATTGTGTGTCCTAATTGTAATTCTTAGTTAATTTTTAGGATTTTTTAAATGAAAAAAACGATTTTATTTTCCGCTTTTTTATTAGTTGTTTGTATTTGTTTTTCTTTTTCAAAACCAATCTCAATTTCTACTGCAAATCAAGTTGCTGAAAACTTTTTCCGTGCTGGGAAAGTAGAAACTTTATCCCAAAAAGATATTAAGCTGTTGTATGTAGCAAAGGATGATATTTCTGGGATTGATGGAGCAGCTGCAGAGCCATATTTTTACGTGTATTCGGGTGATGGCAAATCATTTGTGATTGTTGCTGGTGATGATGCAGTTCGTCCAATACTTGGCTTTTCGTTCGACTCAGACTTTCGAGCCAGCGAAATTCCAGAAAATGTTCAATTTTGGCTTAATACATACAAAAAGCAAATAGAATACGCTCGTCAGAATGCACCACAATCAATAGCTTTCAGAAAAGAGTGGGAAAAATTGCTTTCAAGTGGTGCAGTTGATATATTAAACACACCCGACGCAGTATCGCCGCTCACCAGGACGAAATGGAACCAAGCGCCATTTTACAATGCCTTCTGCCCGTATGACGATTCACGTCAAAGCAGAACAGTTGCAGGTTGCGTTGCAATAGCAATGGCACAAGTGATGCGCTACTGGGCATATCCAAGCGTCGGCGTGGGTAGCCACTCGTATAATCATTACAAATTGGGAACTATTTCGGCAAGCTTTTCTGATGAGCCAATAAATTGGAAATCTTTCCCTAATCAAGTTTTCACAACGAATGAAGAGCTTGCTTATGCTATTTTTCTCATTGGTGTTAGTGTCGAGATGCGTTACGGTGTGGATGCAAGCGGTGCTTTTGTTATTTCCAAACGTTCACCTAAGCAACATTGCTCAGAATATGCTCTAAAAACATACTGGAAATACGATGCGCAGACACTTGTTGGCTTGCCTAAGAGTGATACAACCGATGCAGCTTGGTTGAATATAATCAAAAATGAATTAAAACTGGGCAGACCAATAATATATACGGGAGCTGGTCCCGAAGGTGGGCACGCTTGGGTTTGTGATGGCTATCGGGAGGATGATTATTTCAGTATGAACTGGGGATGGGGGGGTGACTATAATGGCTATTACGCATTGAATGCACTTTCCCCAGGTACAGGCGGAATTGGTTCTGGTTCTGGAACCTTTAACGACAATCAAGAAATACTATACGGTATTCAGCCTATTATAAAATCGCAATCAATTATGACAATTTCAGGGAATGGCAACTTTAAGGATACACCACTCGGCACAACGAGCCAGACCACTTTATTTATAAATAACCTTGGAGAGAAAGCTTTCAATGTAACTGCTGCTGATGTCCCACAAGGTTTCTCACTTGCAACACCTCTCCCAATTAGAGTTGATCCTGGCAAATCTGCTGAAATAGTTGTTGCGTTTTCTCCAAAATATGCAACAACATATTCTGGTAATCTTTTTCTCACAACTGACGCTGAACTTGGCACAAATCAATTCCAGATTAAAGGCAAAGGCACAGCAAACCAAACAAGTATATTAGAAAATAGCGATAATTTTGAATTTGAATTGTTTCCAAATCCAGCTGTGGATTTTGTGGCGATAAATACCTCCAAAGAGATCGAAAAAATTGAAGTTACAGACGTTTTAGGCAACAAGTTTATGGAGTTTGAAGGTTTGAATTTAGCGAAAAATATTAATTTATCTCAGCTTACTTCTGGCAGTTATTATATTGGCGCTCGTTTTATAGATGGGAAAGTCGGAAGAAAACTGCTTTTGATTACAAGATGATTAAAGACAAAAATAGGACATAATTTTAAATTAAGATTTAATATGCCATAAATAATTCAATTACTTATGGCATATTTTGTTATTTTTAAAAGTAAAATGACTATTGAAAATAAATAAAAATTTTTGAAAATATAATTTTAAATATTATATTTGATTTAATGAGAGCGGCTACACTTATAGCGAACAACAGTATTTCAAACCACGGTACAATTCGTGGGGGCTCTTTTCTTTCTTTATGTCGCTTCAAAAAGTTCCTGCTTCTTACAATTTTGCTTTCCGCTGGAATTCCTATATAATAAAGAGCAATTAGTTAACATTTATTTGTTAAGTTTGTTACGTTGTATGTTCTTTATTTAGTAGGAATTTTTATTATGGGTTATTTTCCACAAATTTACGTTGAACCGACAAGAGTTTTAGATGAGTTACGCAATTATATTTTAGCGGACGGTTTTGATTTTATATTGGATTTAGAGAAAAGCCGTGGCACATTGCTATTGGAAGCTCGCACTGGTAAGCCATTTATTGATTTTTTCACCTGCTTTGCATCGATGCCCATTGGAATGAATCATCCAAAAATGATGGACGAGGATTTTATTAATTATATCGGAAGAATTGCTGTCAATAAAATTTCGAATTCGGATATTTATACCGATGCAATGGCAACATTTGTTAAAACATTTTTCGAATATGCAGTTCCTGATTATTTTAAGTATTCATTTTTCATCGAGGGCGGAGCTCTTGCAGTAACAAACGCATTAAAAGTAGCATTCGACTGGAAAGTGCAGAAAAATTTCCGCAAAGGTTATGCGCGCGAAGTTGGGACGAAAATTCTCCATTTCCGAGAAGCTTTCCACGGGCGCGAAGGCTACACAATGTCATTGACTAATACTGATCCCGTTAAAATCAAGTATTTTCCAAAGTTCGATTGGCCAAGAGTTACAAATCCGAAAATAACTTTCCCTCTTAATGATGAAAATTTAGAAAAAGTAATAAAATTGGAGCGTCAGTCGCTCGACGAAATAAAGAAAGCATTTAAAGACAATCCTGATGATATTGCAGCAATTATCATCGAGCCAATTCAAGGCGAGGGCGGTGATAATCATTTCCGTCCTGAATTCCTGCAACAATTACGCGTGCTTGCAGATGAAAACGATGCAATGCTTATTTTTGACGAAGTGCAAACAGGTGTTGGGCTTACTGGCACAATGTGGGCACACGAGCAACTCGGAGCTAAGCCTGACATCCTGTGCTTTGGGAAAAAAATGCAAGTATGCGGTATCATAGTTACAGATCGTGTCGATGAAGTTGAAACTAATGTTTTCAAGGTATCCAGCCGAATTAACTCCACCTGGGGCGGCAATCTTGTCGATATGGTGCGCGCAACCCGTTACCTTGAAATTATCCACGAAGAAAAATTGGTAGAGAATGCTGCTTTGCGAGGCAAAGAATTAATAGATAAACTTTACGAACTGAGAAACGAGTTCCCACAATTTATTTCAAATGTTAGAGGTCGTGGTTTGTTTATCGCTTTTGATTTTGATACGTCCGAAAATCGCACTCGCTTTACACGTCAGTGCTTCGATGAAGGCTTGATTATACTCCCGTGCGGCGAAAAATCAGTACGTTTCCGTCCACCACTGAACTTAACAAGCGATCAAATAAACCAAGGGCTTGAAGTTATTCGAAAAGTGATGAAGAATTTATAAAATAGCGACTATCGGCTAAAGGTTAAACTTAACCATTGTCGTTTGAATGCGAATAGCATTTAAATAATCCCCTTGCCTTATAGCCGATAGTCTTTTTTTTATTTTTCAGACTGCAAAATTAAATATTCCAAAGACAAGTTATTTTTGGGGAAAATATAGATAACTATAGACAATATCATAAATCCTATATTTTCCAGAATTTTTTTAAGTCCGACTGTCTCCTGCGCTATATGGGAATAGCAACCACAATTTATATCCAGTCCGCGTGCCCAAGCAATAGCCACCATAATATTGAACATAAGCAGTAAAATTGTGATAATTGCAGCATTTGCACGCAAGCGTATGCCTAATATTAGCAAAAGCCCAGATACAAGCTCTATCCAAGGTAAAGTAATTGCAATTGAGTTTACCATAAATTCAGGTATTAAACGGTAGTTAGCAATTTCCTTTGCGAAAAGCTGAGGATCTGCAATTTTTGCTATGCCTACGATTATAAACAAAGTGCCAACTATAAGTCGAGCCGCAAGCAACACATATTCATTTTCTATTAGTGCTTTCATAACTTTTTACTGCATATTAACATTTGTAAAAGACAATAGTTTCAATAATTTATTTTTTCATTAAAATAACGTACAATTTTATCTGCTTCGTTCGATATGAAGAAACTGTCGAAAGTCGCTTTCCAGAGAAATCCTTCATCGTATGTATGACGTAGGAACTCTATTAATTTATCATAGTAATTATTGATATTGTAAAAAGCAAAAGGTTTGTTAATATATTTCAATTGATTGAGAACAATAATTTCGAAAAGCTCTTCGAGAGTGCCAACTGCACCGGGCAAGGCAACAAAGCCAGAAGCGTATTCGCTCATCAAGGCTTTTCTTTGGTGCATAGTCTCGACAACGTGTAGTTTGGTTAGTTGTGTATGCCCTACCTCCATATTGAGCAATTTTTGAGGTATAACACCGATTACTTCAGCACCACAGGCAAGCATTTCGTCTGCGATTATTCCCATAAGACCAATTGCACCACCACCATAAACCAAACCAAAACCTGTATCAGCAAGCTTTCGGGCAAAGTTTTTTGCTTCTTGTTCGTAGATTGGACTTTTACCTTTAGATGAGCCGCAATAAACTGCGATATAATGCATTTAGCAACCACTCCTACCACTTAAAACAACTGCGATTGTCCGAGCAAGTATGTATATATCTAAGAACATAGACCAATTACGGATGTAATAAACGTCCATCAAGTTCCGCTCTTCGAAGCTTGATTTGTTCCTATCGGTAACCTGCCAAAGCCCTGAAATACCAGGCTTAACCTTGAGAATTATCTCATCGTGTCCGTTCATCTTGATTTTTTCCCAAGGTATATATGCACGCGGACCGATAAGGCTCATATCGCCACGGATAACATTCCAAAACTGCGGGAGTTCATCGAGCGAATATTTACGCAAAAATTTACCAACACGAGTAAGGCGAGGATCGTCCTTCAATTTATGATAGATCTCGTATTCTTTACGCAAGTTTGGGTTCGAATTGAGAATTGCGGCAAGGCGTTGCTCTGCATCGCTGTGCATAGTGCGGAACTTGATAATTTTAAAGCGCGAGTCGCCAATTCCCATACGCTCCTGCTTGAAAAATACTTTGCCACGCGAGTCGAGCTTTACAAGAATGGCAATAACAAACATAAGCGGCGAGGAGAGCAACAAAAGCAATGTGCCAAGTATTATATCGAAAATACGTTTTCTAATTTGAGCCGATCGAGAAAGCAATCTTTGCTGCAACTCGAAGCCCAAAATGCCACCAAAATCACGCACGGACACCCATAAACTCGATAGCCCGAACATATCGGGGATTATGGTAATATGGGCGAAATATTTGGAGTATTTGTTGATTATTTCCTTCTGACGAGGAGCGCGAACACGAGGCATTGCAATGATTGCGTGCTCGTTGCAAAGCCGAGCTGCGACGTCAGGGATTATTTCAAGTCCACCAATAACTGGTACGCCCTTGCTATAACCCCAACGGTCAATATCATCATCAACGGCAACTATCGGACGTAATCCAATTTGCTTCTGCTTTGTAAGCGAGTCAATTACACGTTCGCCAGCACGTCCAGCTCCGATGACAACAACAGGTATGCCCCACCAACTTTTATCCGAGCAAATGCGTCTTACAAGTGTTCGACCTATTGGCAATTGGATTAATGCCAAAATGTAGGATAACATTGCCGAAAGACGAAATTCGTAGCTGATATCTTTTACTAAATAAGAAAGCAATCCGAAAATGATAAACGCAATCGTTGTGCTATACGATAGCGAGCGTAGCTCTTCTATTATATCAACTCCATAGCCTGGATATAAAG
>DAIPLL010000198.1:0-2213 GCA_036769265.1 Kapaibacterium sp. (SeqCode) | reverse complement strand
CGCAGAAGGTCGTTACTCAATAAAATGAACCGTGGTGAGATTTCGCAGGAAGAAATGGAAAGAATTGACACACAGGACAGATTGAAACGAAAATCCAGTGCGGTTGCTCAGGAAAATGAGCAACAATCCAAATTGAGGAAACGAACACTACCCAAAGCAAGCGACATCGAAGTTATTGGCATTGGTATATCGACCGGTGGACCTACTGCTCTGATGCAAGTTATTCCCAAACTAAAGGCGAACATCCCAGTTCCAATATTAATAGCACAACACATGCCCCAATTTTTTACAAAATCACTTGCCGAGAGGCTGGATTCCGAAAGTAAATTAAGTGTGAAGGAAATAGAAAACAACGAGCGGGTTCGACCAGGATTTGTCTATATAGGTCAGGGCGGTCATCATTTTAAATTAATGAGAAATGGTTTAGTTCAGATTATAGATAATATCGAAGGAGAACTTTACAAACCTTCTGCAAATATCCTTTTCGAGTCGATAGGATATTATTCTCAGGGAAAAGCCTTAGGCATAATTATGACGGGGATGGGAGATGATGGAAGAAACGGACTATCGTCTCTGGCAAGGATGGGAGGTTATATAATATCGCAGGATTTCGATTCATGTATAGTATCTGGAATGCCGTCTGCCGCTGTTAATGCAGGAGTCGTCAATGAGATAATTCCGCTCGGGAAAATTGCTGATTTTATTAATTCAATATTCTAAAATTTTAATTCAAAACACGAAAATTGAGGTAAATATGAATAATGATAATTTTCAAGAGGGCTTTGCCGAAATGGATGATGAAGAGCAGTTTAATGAAGAATTGTCTCCTTTGCTCGACTTTGGGGATTTGTCCGAAGATATTGAAGATGCCCTAAGCAAGGGGCAACAAATTTCGCCAAGCGTAAAAATAATAAAGAAAAAGGATGTTGAAACCGAAATTCCAAATTATGATGAGAATTCTGCAGAAGAATTTTTAAAGGAAGATTACGAATCGGCTAAGAAAAATGTTTTCGAACCTACATATATTCATAAAAACCAGGATACAGACGAACCCGAAGAACATCAAGAGGTGCTAATACGCAACTTCCGCGATTTCCTTGTACTGCCACGCATTTCGGGTGCTCGGCCAATGAAGGGTTCGAGGAACATAATTAACAAAGAGCAAATACAAGAAGGGGCCAAGGTAGAGATTTCCAATAAACCTCCTTTTGGTGATGTTTCCTCGGGCGAAAGCTCTGTGATTGTAAACCGTAATCTCGAAGGAGAAATCGAAAGTCTGGAAGTTTACTGCAAGGATGGCGAAAAAATTGTAATCCGATTTGATTTCGGAGACGATTCAATACCTAATATTGAACAATAATTAACGTAAATTTCTTATTTTTGAAATCTTTATAATTTTTAATATGCAAAACAAATGAAGATTTCTTATAACTGGTTAAAAGAATATATTGATATTTCTCTAACGCCGGAAAAAATAGACAGCATTCTCACTGGATTGGGAATTGAAGTAGAAAAAATTGAAGATTATTCCAAAACTTATCAGAATTTTGTTATCGCCAAGGTTTTAAAAAGTGAATTTGTGGAAGGTAGCGA
Organism: Kapaibacterium sp. (SeqCode); assembly: GCA_036769265.1. Lineage (GTDB taxonomy): Bacteria > Bacteroidota > Ignavibacteria > Kapaibacteriales > UBA2268 > JAKIZO01. Next base: position 620 of record DAIPLL010000198.1, on the reverse strand, counting down.
CCACCTGCACTATTGCGAGGTAACAGATTCCCGGGAAAATTATAATGTTATCTGTGGAGCTCCAAACGTAGCGGTTGGGCAAACTGTAGTATTAGGTATGGCTGGTGCTGTTCTTCCGGCAAATGGATTGAAACTTGAAAAAAGAAAGATACGTGGTTTGGTATCGAATGGGATGATTTGTTCCAAATACGAACTTGGGATAGAGGACGATCACAGTGGAATTTGGGTATTGCCCGAGGATGCACCTTTAGGTGAGCAATTTGTTAATTGGTACGGATTGAATGATATTATTTTCGAGATTTCGGTTACCCCAAATCGAGGAGATTGCTTGTCGCATATTGGAATTGCACGCGAAATTGCTGCATATTGCAAAATTCCTGTAAATTATCCTAAGTTGGATCTAAATGAAAATAGTCAAAATATTAATGATTATGCCAATGTTCAAATAATAGATGCAGAAAAAAATCCGAGATATTGTGCCAAAATGGTTCGAGGAATAACTGTAAAAGATTCTCCCGAATGGCTCAAAAAAAGATTAACCTCAGTTGGATTACGGCCAATAAATAATGTAGTAGATGTAACTAACTATGTTCTATATGAGTTAAATCAACCTTTGCACG
>DAIPLL010000197.1:0-2250 GCA_036769265.1 Kapaibacterium sp. (SeqCode) | reverse complement strand
TGAAGACATTAAATTTACCGATATTCCAAAGGCAATTTCTTTTGCTATGGAAAATGTTGAGTTTATTAAAAATCCAACTATTGATGAAATCGTCAATTTAGATTATGAAACAAGAATTTTAACTAGTAATTTTATTAAAAAACTATAAAGTAGAAAATTATGGGCTTTCTTAATGATTTATTTTATTTTGTGATTGTCATTGGTATTCTGGTCTTAATTCACGAATTAGGACACTTCCTTGCCGCTCGCCTGACAGGAATGCGTGCAGAAATATTTTCCATTGGTATGGGCTTTCGTTTATTCGGATACAATAGAGTAACCGGTTTTACCTTTGGCAAATTACCTGAAGATATAGATTTGCAGGGGCACACAGATTATAGAATTGCTATTTTCCCAATTGGCGGATACGTAAAAATTTCGGGCATGATCGATGAGTCGATGGATACAGAATTCACAAGCAAACCACCCGAAAAATATGAATTCCGTGCAAAAAATCCATTGCAAAAAATATTTGTTCTCTCGGCTGGCGTGCTTATGAATGCACTGCTCGCGATAGTTATTTTTGCCGGCATTATATTTTTCCAAGGTGAGCAGTCTATGCAGACTACAACTGTCGGATATGTAAAAAAAGGCACGGTTGCCGAAATCATTGGTTTTGATGTTGGAGATAAAATTTTATCAGTAAACAATATAAAAGTTAATGATTGGAATGAATTTATAAAATTATTCACAACTGATAAATTTGGTAAAACCAAGATTGTTGAAATTTTACGGGATAACGATACATTAAAATTATCAATGAGCGGTGAGCAATTTATTCGTATTTTATCTGAGCAGAAAACTATTGGAATAGAACCAGAAAATTTGAAGGTTGTCGTTTTAGCTTCGCTTTTCGATAAACCAGCTCAAAAGGCTGGAATTAAGAAAAACGACACCATTTATTCAGTCAATAGCGAAAAAATCACCTCAATAGTTCAGTTTATTGATATTTTAAAAACAAATCCCAATAGAAATCTATACATAAAGTGGAAACGAGGCAATGAAATACTCGGCGATTCTATAAAACCTGACGAGAAAGGCACAATTGGAGTGCAAATTTCGCAAATCTATACAGGAAAAACAGTTACCAAAGAATACGGCTTACTCGAATCATTACAATTTGGTTTGGTGCAAACCGTTTCGAGTGTAAATTTGCTGTTTAATTCATTAGGGCAGATAATTAAAGGCAATATGTCGTTCCGCGAATCAATCGGCGGTCCAATTATGATAGCAAAACAAGCTGGGCAACAAGCAGAGCGCGGCATAATAAGCCTTTTGAGCTTTGTAGCATTGCTTTCGGTATCGCTTGCAGTGCTTAATATTCTTCCATTCCCTGCTCTCGATGGTGGGCATCTTGTTTTCGTCATAGTCGAAGCAATACTACGCCGAGAAATTCCTGTAAAAGTGAAGATGGCAATTCAACAAAGCGGCTTGATCATCTTGCTCTTATTTATGGCATTCGTTGTTTACAATGATTTAATGAGATAATTGTAATTTTATGGAAATTCTATTTATTGTATATAAAAACAATTTCTTTGGTCAAACAAGAAAGCCGTGGGTGAGCATTAACACCGAGAAATTTATTTCTGAACTTAAAAACTACGGTATTTCTTGTGAACTTTCACAATTTCCAAAAATATCAACAAACACCTGTTTCCCAAAGGATAAAACGATATTTTATCATGAAAATGATTTCCGAGCCAGCGGTGCAAAAAAATTTGATATAAATTTCGATCCCGACGAAAAGCTATTAGATGCGGCTTCTTCATTCAAAGAAGCATTCCCTGAAACACCTTATTTATCTATGGATATAATCTTTGATGCAAGAGATGCAACATACAAACTACTTGAATTTCAGGCTATGCATTTCGGATTAAATGTTTTAGTTAAAAATGATGGGTATTTTACAAAAAAAAGCTCATCTTGGGAAAAAGAATTTGCAAAGCATACAATTGAAGAGGAACTTGCTTATGGTCTGGCAAAATTTTTAGGGCAAGCATAATGGTATTTTCGGAAATTTTGCTTAAAGTTCCCTACGGATTTGCTTGGAATTTAATTTCAAAAATCAGAGATAAAAAGATTGTTGCCTTTTATTGCCACGAAGCTATTGATTATGAGATTTTTCGGAACGTGCACAAATTGCTACCGAAGATTAAAATAATCGCTAAAAGCAAATCATTAGCCATAACTCTAAAAAAACGATATAACATA
>DAIPLL010000036.1:0-12073 GCA_036769265.1 Kapaibacterium sp. (SeqCode) | reverse complement strand
TATTTATGCAAAGGTTTGAAAATAAAATAGTTGTAGTAACAGGCGGTTGTCGAGTAATTGGTAATGCTATTGCAGAACGTTTTGCTTACGAAGGCGCATTTGTTTATGCTCTTGATTATCTCATACCAGCCGAAGGAGAAGTTTTTATAGAAGATACTTCAATTGCAAACAAAATTGTTCCAATGCAAGCTGATGTTACTTCTTTTGAATCTATTCAAAAAGTTGTAGACGAAATTCTTGCAAAGTCGGCGAAAATTGATATCCTTGTTAATAATGCTGGAATTACGCGCGATAACCTACTTATGCGGATGAACGAAGAGGAATGGGATGCAGTGCTTGATACGAATTTGAAAGGTGCTTTTATATGCACAAAAGTTATTTCCCGTGCAATGATGAGCCAACGTTACGGTCGAATTATAAATATTGGCTCAGTTGTCGGCACAATGGGCAATGCGGGCCAAGCTAATTATTCAGCATCGAAAGCAGGAATGATTGGTTTTACAAAATCTATTGCTCGCGAACTTGCTTCAAGAAATATTTTGGTGAACCTTGTCGCTCCGGGTTATGTTCGCACTCCGATGACTGATAAGCTCACCGAAGAGCAAAGAAATGCATTTTTAGTAAATATTCCATTGAAACGTGTTGCTGACCCTCATGATATTGCTGCTGCTGTAGCTTTTCTTGCAAGCGACGATGCAAGCTATATCACAGGTCAAGTTCTTCACGTCTATGGTGGAATGTTAATGGACTAATTCTTTTCCTTTATAAAAATTTTTAAATTATGTTTAACTTTTTCTTTGGAGTTTAAAATGGATGAGTTAAGACAAAAAGTAAAAGAAATCATTGTAAAGAAGCTTGGTGTTGAAGAATCACAAATCACCGATGAAGCATCTTTTACAAAAGATCTTGGTGCTGACTCACTCGACACTGTTGAGCTTATTATGGAATTCGAAAAAGAATTCAACGTGCAAATTGAAGACAGCCAAGCTGAAAAAATTCAAACAGTTGGCGATGTAATTAACTTTCTTGCTTCAAAGCAATAATTTTGTATTGTAAAATTAAGGATAACGGCGGAGAATTATGCCGAAATATAATTTCCCACGTGTTGTTGTAACAGGAATGGGCGCTGTTACGCCAATTGGAAATAGTCTTGAAGAATACAAGCAAGGCTTGATGGAAGGGCGTAGCGGTGCTGCTCCAATAACACGTTTCGATGCATCCAATTTCGACACAAAATTTGCATGTGAAGTGAAAAACTTCGATCCGCTGCAATTCATTAATCGTAAGGAAGTGCAGCGTATGGATATGTTCACTCATTTTGCAATAGCCTCTGCCGCTATGGCTGTCGAAGATGCTAAACTCGATTTCGAGAAAATTAATCGCGACCGAGCTGGTGTAATTGTTGGTTCCGGTATTGGCGGAATGTGGACTTATCATCATCAGCAAGAAGAGCTATACAAACGTGGTGGCAATCCTGATAGAATATCACCATTCTTTGTACCAATGCTCATTTCTGATATTGCCGCCGGACATATTGCTATCCGCTGGGGACTTAAAGGTCCAAACTACGGAACTGTTTCAGCTTGTGCAACGTCTTCACATTCCATTGCTGATGCTTTGATGCTTATGCAACGCGGTGACGCAGATATAATGCTTACCGGTGGCAGTGAAGCAGTTGTCTGTCCTATGGGTGTTGGTGGTTTTAATGCACTTAAAGCACTTTCGACGCGTAACGACTCGCCTGAAACAGCAAGCCGTCCGTTTGATCGCGACCGTGATGGATTTGTCATTGGCGAGGGTGGTGCAGTACTCGTTTTAGAAACATTAGAGCATGCTATGAATCGCGGTGCTCGTATCTATGCCGAGTTAGCTGGTTTTGGTCTAACTGATGATGCTTACCATATCACTCAGCCTGCACCTGGTGGCGAGGGTGCTGTGCGATCTATGCGTCTTGCAATTGAAGATGCGGGGCTTACTCCTGACGATATTGATTATATCAATGCACACGGTACTTCTACTCCATTTAACGACAAAACCGAAACTGCTGCAATAAAAACAGTATTCGGTGAAAGAGCTTATAAAATCCCAGTCAGCTCCACTAAATCGATGACGGGTCATTTGCTTGGTGCTGCTGGTGCAGTTGAAGCTGTTGCTACAGTGCTCGCAATTTATGAAGGATTTTTGCCACCAACTATTAATTACCAAAATCCTGATCCTGAATGCGATCTTTATTATGTCCCAAATAAATCCGAAAAACGCCAAATCAAAGCTGCTTTGAGTAATACATTCGGTTTTGGTGGGCATAATGCTACTATTTGCTTTAAAGCTTTCGAAGAATAGTCGTTTGACTAATGAAAGATTTACTTAACAGATTATATGCAACTTTTTCTAAGATACTTAATCTTAGAATGCTCGATGTAAATGCCAATCACCCGGATATTTATCCGGTGGTTGGCTTTTTGTTAGATGAGAAAGTGCTCGAGCTCGAAAAAATTTTAAAAGTTAAAATTAATAACCCTTCCATTTTTGAGCAAGCTCTTACTCATCGCTCTTATCTTACGGTTGTTGGAACTTATGGTGGCTATCGTTCCAATGAACGTTTGGAATTCTTAGGCGATTCTTTGCTAAATTTAATTGTCTCAGATTTCCTTTTTAAATCGAACTCCGATTTTTCGGAAGGTGATCTTACAAAATTACGCTCTCGTATTGTTAATAGTCAGTCGCTTTCGCATTGTGGGCACTCTCTCGGTATTGAAAAATTTATTATGCTTAGCTTCAGTGCCGAGAAAGCACTCAAAGAAGGAAGCGATTCAATAGTAGCTGATACAATCGAAGCTCTCATCGCTGCAATTTATATTGATTCTGGCTTTAATTCTGCTCGTTATTTCGTTGTAGAAGTCCTTCTTCCAATAATTTTAAAGTCTAAGCTAATTTATGACTCAAACTACAAAAGCTTATTGCTCGAAAAAGTGCAAAGCTTAGGTTTGCCTTCGCCTGTTTATAAAGTTCTCTCTGAAAGCGGTCCTGACCATTGCAAGCATTTTCAGGTTGGTGTGTATGTCGAAAATATTTTGCTCGGCACGGGCGAAGGACGCAACAAAAAGGCAGCCGAACAAGATGCTGCTCATAATGCAATTGAACTAAATTTATTCACTAATATAAAAGAAAAGTGCGATGGAAATGTTGATAATTGAAAAATCTCGTCCCGGCAGACGTGGTTATACCCTGCCAAAACTCGACGTCCCGTTTATTGATACAAGTAAAATCATACCTGATAAATTTTTACGCAAAGATGTTCCTAACTTGCCTGAAATTAGTGAAAACGAAGTATCTCGCCATTATATAAGGCTTTCCAAGCTCAATTATTCAATAGAACAAGGTGTTTATCCGCTCGGCTCTTGCACGATGAAATATAATCCTAAAGTTAACGAAAAAGTTGCCTCTATGCCTGGCTTTGCTGAAATTCACCCTTGCTCTCAAGACGAACACGTTCAAGGGGCTTTGCGTGTTATATATGAATGTGGTGAATTTTTGAAAGAAGTCACAGGTCTTCAAGGTGTAACATTGCAACCAGCTGCCGGTGCACAAGGCGAACTTACTGGAATTTTAATATTTCGCGCTTATCATAAAGACCGTGGGGACGATAAACGTACCGTGATTCTTATTCCTGACTCGGCACATGGCACAAATCCAGCATCAGCTGCAATCGCTGGATTTGATATAGTTTCAATAAAAAGCTTGCCTGATGGACGCATCGATATTGAGGATTTGCGTTCAAAAGCTAACGAAAATGTTGCCGGATTTATGATTACAAACCCTAATACAGTTGGTGTTTTCGAGAAAAACATTCTCGAAGTTGAAAAAATCATTCACGGCTGTGGTGGGCTTATGTATATGGATGGTGCCAATTTGAACGCTCTTCTTGGTATTGTTCGACCAGGCGATATGGGATTCGATTGTGTTCATATCAATTTGCACAAAACATTTTCTACTCCTCACGGTGGTGGAGGTCCAGGTGCAGGTCCGATTTGCGTAAGCGAGAAGCTTATACCATATTTGCCAGTTCCGCAAGTTAAGAAAGAGGGCGATAATTTCGTAATTATTCGTGATACTGAAAAAACAATCGGCAGTATGCACGCTTTCTTTGGTAATTTTGGTGTGGTGTTGCGTGCTTATACTTATATGAGAATGCTCGGCAAAGAAAATTTAAGAAAAATTTCCGAAAATGCTATTATCAATGCAAATTACTTGATGAAGCTCATTGAAAACGAATATTTGATGCCATATAAAGAATTTTGTATGCACGAGTTCGTTTGTTCGGCAGACTATCAGAAAGAATATGGTGTTTCTGCAAAAGATATTGCAAAACGTTTGCTTGATTATGGTTTTCACGCTCCAACAATATATTTTCCGCTTATTGTTCACGAAGCTATGCTTGTTGAACCTACAGAAACCGAATCAAAAGAAAATCTTGAACGCTTCGCCGAAGCAATGATAAAAATATCAAACGAAGCTAAAACTAATAAAGAGCTTGTTCTTCAAGCTCCGACGACAACTCCTGTGCGTCGACTCGATGATGCTCTCGCTGCAAGAAAATTGAATGTTAGATGGTAAAATAAAGAAGCTGCTCCAAAAGGGCAGCTTCTTAATTAATATTTATATCTTTTTTGTTTTATTAGTGAATCATTTTTTAAATTGGTATTTATTTGGAATTTTTACTTTTAGTCCTAAGTGGGTTTATAACATTCCAAAGACTAAAAGTGTTTCAATTTTAACTATTTATATTCCAAGCAATAATTTAGCAGTAGAAAAATAAATCAAAAGTCCCGTAATATCTACGATAGTTGTAAGCGCTGGACTTGCTACAACAGCTGGGTCGAATTTAAATTTAGTCGCGATAAGTGGTAGCATAGCACCAATAAGTGTAGATGTAATAACTTGCAATGAAAGTGCAATTGCAATAACAATGCTTATCTGTTGCAAAGAGAAATTTATAGGTATTTCGCTATTCGATGATAAAAACACAACTTTAATCCAAGATAATAAGCCTAATGCTAATGCTAAAAGTAAAGAAATACGGAATTCTTTCCAAAGTACTCTGAAAAAGTCTCTAACTGTGATTTCGCCCAATGCTAAAGCACGCACAATAACTGTTGCGGACTGGCTGCCAACATTTCCGCCTGTGTCAGCTACCATTGGCATATATAGAGCGAGTATCATTAAGTTCATAAGTGTATTTTCGAATGAGTGTATTATCATTCCGGATATAAGTCCAATTGCTGCGAGAGAAACAACCCAAACTGCACGATTTTTGAAATGTATATATACGGGCGTTTTATTATATGCCGAAACTTCGTGAGCACCAGCAATTGCCATAAATTTTTCCAAGTCTTCTGTTTGCTCCTGAGTGATGATGTCGATAGCGTCGTCGTGAGTAACTATTCCAACAAGAACTTTATTACTATTGACAACAGGGATCGCTATAAGGTCGTATTTTTGAATTTTCCGAGCAACTTTTTCTTGATCTTCATCAACTGTAACATAGATTACATCTGTTTTCATTATGTCTCTAATTTTTGTATTCGGATGTGCCATAATTAAATCAGTAAGAGATACAAATCCTATTAGTTGACGTTTTTCATTGATTACATAAATATAAAATATAGTTTCCTTTTGCAGTGCTTCAAGGCGAATTCTGCGAATAGCTTCGTCTACTGTAATATTGTCGGGAATAGCTACATATTCCGAAGTCATTACCGAACCGGCGCTCCCTTCGGGATATTCAGCAAGTCGTCGTATATCCTCACGTTCTGCTTGTGCAAGAAGTGGTAAAATTAGCTCTTGCTTTTCTTCGGGAAATTTTTTAAACAAGTCAACACGGTCGTCGGAGGACATCTCAGTGAGCAGATCGACAAGTTTAGAACGTTCGATGATTTCGGCGATTTCAACTTGTAATTCTAAATCAAGGAAACTGAAAACTTCAGCTCTTCTACTTTTATCGAATAGTTCGATTATTTGCCATACTTCTTCAGGTTCAAGAGCGGAAATTTGCTCAGCAATTTCGGCGGGGTGAAGATCTTCAAAAATTTCTTTTAATACATCAAATTCTTTGGCTTCGAGTAATTCTTTGAGCTCGGGCAGAATGATGATGTTTTGCATATTTACCTCCACACTATTATGCGGAGATAGTTGCAAACACCATCTCCGCTATTATTCAAATCCATTAATTATTATACAGATAACCCAACTGCCAGGATCATCAGATTTAGACATTTTAATATAAATATTGTTAGACAAACAAATTCAAATTTATTAAATTCGAATGAAAATGGAAAATTATATTTTTGTAGTATTTTTTATTACAATAAATTGTATTGGCTTACTACAAAAAAATCATAATTAGCACTATATTTTTTTATGCAATTAATAGTTTAATTTGTAATTAGAAAAAATGTGTATTTAAAAATCATCGCAAAAGCGATGAAGTAAAGCGGCCTGTTGCTCTGTTGCCCGCCGATTTCAAAATCAGCGAATAATAGCATCCCCTTGTTGAAAATTTTAAGCAGAGCAACAGGTTTTTTATTTTTATTTTTCAAATGTAACATTTTTATTATAAATTTGTTATATTTTGATTACATTTATAAAATTAAATTTGTTAATTTTATATAAATTTATTACTGATTTTATTTATTTAAGAGAGAAATACAATTTATAGATTTTGTTACTATTTATGAGGTTATTAATGAGAAAATTTTTAAGATGGTTTAGCATTGCAGCATTAGTGCTTACGGTGCTTACTGTATCTGTGCGTTCGCAGGAAATTCAAATTGGCACAGGGACAGTACAAAGTATGTATCCTCTTAACGACAATCCTGATGCTGCATCTTTTTATCTTTATACTGCTGGTGAAATTCTTGGTGCAGGTGGCAATCCCGGGTTAATAAGAGGTATGTCCATAAACATAATAAGCCCAACATATGCAAATTATTATGGACTTTCAATTTATATGCAAAATACTACTTTGACGTCAATTTCAGGTCCAGTTACCACAGGATGGTCACTTGTATATTCTACAACTATATTTACCGCAACCACTGCTGGCTGGAATAAGTTTAACTTCCCAGCAGCTAATTATTTTAACTATACAGGTGGTAATCTCTTAGTAAAAATTTGCTATAATAATTCAAACTATGGTGCAATCACACAAGTTTATAGTACAAATATATCTGGTCGTGCTCATATTCGTTATGGAGATGGTGATGGTTGTTCTGTTACATTTTCAGGCACATCTGCTGGAACTCAACCAAGACCTAATATAAGATTAGACCTATTGCAAAATCCTCAGATGACAGCTGTTTATCCTCCTGCTTCAGCAGTTTTAACAGCTGGCTCCGTTATCCCATTTGAAAATAATAATCATCCTTCTGTGATGATAAAACGTGCATCTATTCAGCCTACTGTGTATGTAAGTTATATGATCGTTGGACCATCAAGCAAACCTGTTCCCGATACAATTTATATTGCAACTGCAGAAGGCGATTTAACTACAACAAGAATACCTCTACAGGTGGTTGGTGATCCCAATCCAACACGGTACAGATTTACTCATGCAAAAGGTATTGCTGCTCATATAGATCCACTCGAAGGACCTACCGGTCAACTTGACCTTTCCAATCCTGGTATTTCCAGTGGTGAATATACAATTTATTCAACTTTTGAAGTTGATGGGCGTCCCGATTTAACTCAAAACTTTATTCAAAAATTTAATATTGCACTACCATGGGATTTAATTGCTCAAGGCATTCCATTCCCACTTAAAAAAGAATTTACAAAATATCCACTCGGCGGATCTTCAATCCCATTGGGAATAACTGTTTTAAATGGTGGTATTAATCCTGTGGATTCTTTCCGTGTTGAATGCGAAATTTTCAAAGATAGTGTTCTTGTTTATAGACCAAATGATGTGATCTGGGTCAATAAAACTGCTCCGCTACAGCCTGGAACTACAACATCAATTTATTTCCAGGGTTTCCAACCAACTCAAGCTGCTGAATATTCGGTTAGAGTAAGAGTTAAATTACTTACATCACAGGATTTAAATCCATCAAATGACTATTTCCCACCAATTGGTGGCGAACCACACATATTTAAAGTTACTTATAGTGTGGATGCAGAAGTAGATACTATGTATTCACCGACCGTTGATGATAATTATAAATTACGCCCTCAACCAGTTGTTATAAAAGTTAACAATAATGGTTTTGAAGATATTTTCAATGCAGTTGCAACTGTAACTATCGTCAATTCGCAAGGTGTAGTTGTTTTTCAGGATCAAACTGACATAGATATCATTCCAGCAACATTCCCACCATATAAAATAGTTCGTTTCCCTAATGAGTTTATTCCACAAGCTGAAGGTACTTACACAGCTGTATTTACTGTTGACCACCCAGAAGAAAGCAATCCAATTGATAATACATATCAAGCAAACTTTATAGTTAAATCTGGTATGAAAGGAACATACAGAATTTGTTCCACCTGTACTGGTAATAATACATTCCAGACTATTAACCAGGCATTAGATGCAATTTTCAAACAGGGTGTTTCCGGTGATGCAGTTTTTGAACTCGATGATGACGTATATAATATTGGTGATATTAATACATCAACTTCTGCACTTGATTTGAGAACAAAAATCGTTGGGTCTTCACCAAATAGCCGAATAATCTTCCGTCCGTCTCAGCAAAAAGCTGCAACACGTGCAAGTGTTGTAATTAATTTAAATAGCTCGACAGGTATTGGTTTCCTTTTTGGACAAAATCATACTCAAAATTCCCCTTACGCTCCAATCAATTCTGTTTTAAATGAGCACAAAAATGATTTTGCTGCAAGCGATGGTCATATTGTATTCGATGGTGGTCCGCAAAAATCACTTGTATTCAAAATGAATACTCCGCCTTCTGTTATGTTTCGTGCTCCTTTTTACTTCGGCAATGGCTCACGAAACGTTACCGTGAAAAATTGTATTATTGATGGGCAAAGCAATACTACATCATATGCTTGGATGTTACCAAATGTTAAATTTGAATATGTTGCTGACCGCAGCGTTTATACTTACGAACCAGATGTCCGTTCGTACGGAACTTACTCCGCTGGTATTGTTCTAAGAAATACTCCTCCATATTTTGCTAGCACTCAAAGTAATTATTACAATCTTGACACATTAAACATTACAAACATTACAATTGAAAATAATGAGATTACTAACTTTGGCTATGGTATAGTTTCACTCGGTCTTGGAGTGCTCGATAAAATTAACGGTCCGAATGTTACTATCACCAAATATTTGAACAACAACAATAAATTTATTAAAAACAAAATTTATAATGTTGGACGAGCAGGTATTTTCTTAGGTTACGAAGAGAATTCGTTGATAGCTCAAAATAGGATATATAATATTAATGCAACTACAAGCGATGCTGCTGGTATTATTATTGGCGGTGAAGATAAAACTGGATTCTTAGGCTACCACAATAATAACATAAGAATAGATGGAAACGAAATTAGCAATATTAAATCGTCGTTTATTACATTTGGAATTAAGATAGAGCAATCGTCATATACATTACAAGAAGGTATTGCTCGCACACAATTTTTCCCGAAAGACAAAGAGAAATTTGTTGTTGTCAATAATTTGATTTACGACTTAAAGGTCAATAATGCTAATGCACATATTGCTGGTATATACCTGGCAACTGCAAGAGATTTAACTATTCCAAACTTTAATGATAGAATTCTTACTCCTGCAAAATCTGGTTTCTTTACAAGAGAAGATAAAATTGTAAATAATACAATCATTATTCCTAATGATGAATTTACAAATAATGGTAATATTGCAGCTATTGCTGTAATGCAAAATAAAGACCTTATTATGGGTAATAATGCAATTGCAATACTCGATACGGATATTGCAAGCACAGTTGAAACAAAAGCAGCAGTGTTCTACTATAACGAAAAGCCAAAACCAGATGGTATAAAGATCGAACGTAATGCATTTTGGCTTGCCAATGGTATAGATTATTATCGTTATATAGAAGTCGATGTTGAACGCAACTTGCTTACACTTGGCTTTACAAACGAATTCAAGAAATTACAGCAATGGAGATACTGGACTGGTTGCGATATTTATTCAGTAGATTATAATTTCTTACAGGATCATACATTTGTAGGTTCTAATCCTAGCAATCTAAGAGTAAAAACCAATCCAACACCTATTAACTCAATGATTAACAATCGCGGCGATAGATACAGCTTTGTTACAAGTGATATTGATGGAAATATGCGTGGATTTTCTGATCAACGTTATGATATTGGTGCTTGCGAATTTAATGGTAGATTGCTTAATAATGATATAGAAATTCATTCGATTATAGCTCCTGGTGCTTATCAGGATCTTCGTTCGACTTCACTTTTCAATGATGCTGAATATATCATGACTCAGGCACCTATTGAAGTTAAAGCCATTGTCCGTAATAATGGCAATATGTTCCAAGGTGCAGCTCAATTCAAAATTGAAATTTTCCGCGAAGACACATTAGGTAATTTTACAATTCCAGCCATCCCAGCTAAAATTGTAACTGCTCAAATCAGCCCAACTGATGACAATATTGTTACATTTGGTCTTGGTGATGGCAAAGATAATGACGATTTCATTCCTCTAACATACTCTCAGCTTGTTGGTTATAATGTACCTCAACATTTCACAACTATGTTGCCAAACGTTACTCCAAGATATAAAATTAGAATCAGTTTGGCTCAATCAGATGAAATGACATCCAACAATGTGCTCGATGATAAAATTGTACGCTTCTACTTGAAACGTGCTAAATTAGATCTTTTACTTACAGTTGAAAACAGTTTTGTTAACATCGATACAGTTTCAAATCCTACACCAATTGAAATCGATAACATTGCAGGACGCCTGAATTCAGACACTTTGATTACAGCATTCCAACGCATAGGATGGTTCCAGATGAAAGGTGAAGCTGACCACGACTTTGATATTTTCGATCGTCGCGGTTGGGAAGAACGTTCTGTGAATTATACTATGTATCGTTCACTTGTATTTGGTGATGCTGACGACAAACAATTGTCAACTTATGTTATTGGTGATATTCTCAAATTCTTGAATAAAGGCAAACTAAACGATAAAAGTAATTTCATCATTGCAAGCCAAGATGTTGTGCGTCAAAATGGTGTTCCTAATTATTTAGATGGTACGTATCTAACACGTACAATTCTACGTGCCGAACCTAAACAAACACGTCCGTTTGATTCGCTATCAGTAGTTCGTGGTTTCGCACTTGCTCGTAATACTAATTTTGTAGCACAACCTACAGGCTTCCTTGGTGATCCTAATCCAGTTGGTGATGTCGTAAATATGACTGAAACTGGTCTTGGTGTTGCTCGTGTTGGGATGTATTATATAGTTCCCGATACAATTATGTTCGACCAAAAGATAATGTGTATAGCAAGCTCTTCGCTGTTTACGAATGTGTTGTATTTCGGACTTGATTGGAGACATTTTCCAAAGGCAGATGCTTTAATTCGAGCTGCTATGGACTATATTCAAAACAATGGTGGAACAATTATTCCAATAGAACTTTACTCTTTTGATGCTAATGCTGTCGGAAGACGTGTCGAACTTAATTGGGTTACTGCCTCAGAAGTTAATTCTTCAAGATTCGATATCGAAAAAGCTAATGTTGATACTCGTGGTGTAAGTGCTTTCGTAAAATTTGATGAAGTTAAGGCAAAAGGTAATTCTGCTATTGCAACTGAATACGGTCCAGTTATCGATAAAGAAGTTTCAGCGGGCAAAACTTATGCATATCGCTTGAAGATGATTGACCAAAATGGCGAATTTAGTTACAGTGGCGAAAGAATCGTTACTATCGAAAACGAAAATGCTGCAGAAATCACACAAATTTCCCCAAATCCAGCAAAAGATTACACTCAGATAACTTTTGTAGCTCCATGGGAAACACAAATTTCTGTTGAAAACTAAAAAATG
>DAIPLL010000196.1:0-2269 GCA_036769265.1 Kapaibacterium sp. (SeqCode) | reverse complement strand
TTTTGCAGCAATGATAGGGTTAGCAAAAATTTTTGTTCAAGAGGAGGAACGCTCAACAACATTGTTTCTTCAAATTATATGCAAAACAAATCACATATATTTTGGGAAATTATTCTACAATACACTTTTAAGCCTTGTGATAAATTTTCTTGCTGTTTTTTTATTTTTATTCTTCATAAACCAGGTTAAAATTAATTCATGGGATGTATTCGTTATAACAATTAGTCTATCCTCTATTGGACTTGCAGCTGCAACAACGATTATTTCAGCATTAATTTCCAAAGCAAGTAGCAAGAATGCCCTATTCCCCGTTTTGTCGTTCCCCGTACTTCTCCCATTGATTTTCATTGGACTAAATTTAACAATTGATTGTGTCGAAGGAATAAAGTTTTCGCAAGCAATAAATGATTTTAATCTGCTTTTAGCTTATAGTGGCTTAAATATATTGCTCTCCTACTATTTATTCGAATATATCTGGCAGGATTAGTTTGTAACTAATTTCACATTTTAATTGTTAATAAAACGTAAATTTATATTTCTTTAGGAAATTAGATGAAAGCATTCAGATATGTATTTTTAATATCATTTTTTATCATTGCAATTGAGCTTAATGCAAAATTAGTTATTAGCTATACAAATCTTGATTTAAACAATGCACCCAAAGGCTATATTGAGTTAGAAGTAAAACAAAATAATACATTATTAGAAGATTTAACTCTTGATAATTTTTTAATCGTTGAAGGGACAAGGGCTCGTAAACCTGATAGTATAATTAAATTAACCAAAACCAAATATGCTTTATTTTGGACATCACCATATGAAGTATATCCACAGTATATTCATCCTCAAAAACCAGACGACATTCCTATGCTTTCGCTGACAGTTGTTGTTTCCTACGCAGGAGAGACAGAGCGATTAAACTTTCTATATGAAAATCCGGGCTTACCAATGCTTGTTATAAAGGAGAGAAAAAGCGGGAATGTTATAAAAGAAATATCATTTTATAATACAACAAAATATCAAATAAGCGTTGTTGCATTTGTAAATAAAAACACTATTACTGACGGTCTTAAATTAGACTCTATAACATTTACAAGCCCTTACTTTTCGTACAATTGGCAAGGCACACCATTCGATATGACCTCCCGCCCGCCGATGGTTATGGAATTTAGCGACCATTACCTTGTTGATGTGATGTATAATCCGCCAGATGATCGTCCACTACGTGCTTTGATGCAATTTCATTATAACAACGGTATGGTAAAAAATATTGCCCTTGTTGGTGGGAAATTCCAAGTAAAGCAAACAACTATGCTACAACTAATTCAACCAAATGGTAACGAAATACTAACACCTTGCCAAACTTACGATATAAAATGGAAAGGTCACTCAAAAGATCAGCCTGTAATTGTTGAATTTTCAGCTGATGGTGGTAGTAGTTGGCAACAAATTGCAAAAGTAACAGACTCAACATACAAATGGACTGTGCCAAATGTTGAAACTGAGAAAGCTTTAGTACGTGTTAGACAGGAATTCACAAAGTTTAATGAAGTTATTTTAAAAGAAGACTGGTCTAATATAACAAAAATTGCTTTTAATTCAAATGGAACACGTGCTATAGGAGCAAATACGCAAGGCAAAATTTATGAATTCGACATCTACAATCAGCCAAACTCACCAATAAATCGATATTTCGAGAATTTATCAGGCGGCACTTATTATAATATCGCTGTTGAATATATCAATAATGATGAAATCGCATATTTTTATAAAAAGAATTTATTTTCTAATCCAAGTATTGCGTATTTTAAAGTCGGCTCATCTTTGCCGACTAAAATTATTAATTTAGATTTTGATGTTAACAAAGTTTATAAAGATCCAAAGAATAGATTTTTTATAACAAAAAGTTCATTTGAACCTAAATTTAACATATTAAGTATAGATAATGGAAATCTGTTGCATTCAGTTATCACTAAAATGCCTATAAGCAGCATAAGTTTCAATAAATCGGGAGATACAATCGCTATAATTGAAATTGACGGACGAATAACTATATACGAAGTCAAAAGTGTGAACAATTTCACAAAATTAAATGAATTTTACTTAGATGGCATTGCTATTCCAACAAATATAAAGTTTTCGCCAAACGGTAAATTACTTGCAATTTCAGTAATGCAAGAGGACAACTCGGGAACAGACACATATCTGTATGACTTGCTGCAAAATAGTGTTGTACGGACATTTCGTCCAGCAGTAAACACACCAATTG
>DAIPLL010000035.1:0-12360 GCA_036769265.1 Kapaibacterium sp. (SeqCode) | reverse complement strand
TTGGAAGCTGAAGGTAATGGTATGAGCACAGCTGGTTTGCCAGCAATTGCAAGCTCTGCAATAGTTGTTGCCCCTGAACGACAAATAACTAAATCAGCAGCTGTATAATAAAGCGAGATATCATCGATAAATTCCTTGACAATTATGTTTTCATTTTTTGTTTGATAGGTATAGTTTTTACCTGTTTGCCAAATTAAGAAATAATCTTTTTTTATAAAGTAATCCATATTTTGCTCGATCGCTTTATTAATCGAAAGAGCACCCAAGCTACCTCCGAAAACAAAAATGCAAGTTTTATTTAATGGTATATTGAGTTTGCGGCGAGCTTCTTCTTTTGATTGAATTTTAAAGAACTGCTTTCGTATGGGATTACCAGTTTTTAGAATTTTTGATTGAATGTTTTCGTTGAAATAATTTTTGCTTTCGTCGAATGAAATATAAATTTTTGATGCAAATTTAGCCAGAGCTTTTATTGCCTTGCCTGGATTAACATTAGATTCGAGCAGAAAAATTGGCTTTCTCATAAGGTGAGCTGCATAAACCGGAGGAATACTCAAATAAGCACCTGTTGCAATCACTGCATCTATGGCATATTCATCTATAATCTTTCTGCAAATAGATATGGCTTTTGTAATCTGAAATGGCAAAAGAAATATTTTAAACGACTTGCTCAGTCCTTGAAGTTTAATAGGATGAAAATAGTAACCACAAGATGGGACGACTCTTGATTCAATTTTATTCTTATTTCCAATAAAGTGAAATTCGCAATTTTTATCGGTTAGTTCTTCAAGTTGTTCGCAAACAGCAATTGCAGGGAAAAGATGACCACCTGTTCCGCCCGCACCAATTAATATCTTTAATTTTCTTTTCATGGTGCAAATATAATAAAAAAGTTGTAAACTTGTATGTCAATCTAAAAATAAATAGAGATGCACCATATAATATACGATGCATCTGTCAACTTTAAAAATTTCTTTTAATTTTCAGTTTTATTATCAGTGATGATTACAATTTCAGTTCTACGGTTAAGCTGACGCCCGAATTCATCTTTATTACTGGCAATAGGACGACGTTTGCCATATCCTACAATGGACATTCGATTTTCAGCAACACCTTTTTTAATTAGATAATTCTTTACGCTTTCGGCTCGCCTGGTTGACAATTGGTCATTAAAAGCATCAGTACCAACATTATCAGTATGACCTTCGATAATTATCGAGATATTTGGTTTGTTTATCATAAACTCAGCTAAAATATCGAGTTCTCGAACAGTTTCAGGCAAATTGTATTCGGCAGTTTTGAATAACAAATTTTCGATAATTAGTTTACGCCCAAGTTCAACTATCGGAATAACTTTTTTTACAAGTTTATTTTCTGCAGGATTAAACAAACCAATTTCGATTGAATCAGGGACAACTGGCTCGTCCGAACGGTAACTAAGTATATATAAATTTGTAAGTTGTTTCGAAAAATTATCCAAAATATTTGAGAAAGGCAAGTCAAGATCAAAAGTTGCACCACGTGTAGAACGTGAGATCATTTCATAATTTTTAAGTCTTGGTGGAACAATACTAAAAACACGAATATCATTTTTAATTAGTTTTTCGATAATGCTCTGAGTAGTATGGCGTGTTGTGCCCATACCTTTTTCGCCAGCTTGGTGATAAGGAGCGTCAGTGATAAGAACAACGCAGCGTGTAGCATCCGATCGAAAGCGAAAACGAGTTGCTTCGTCAAGAGCTTCAAGAGCGTTTTCTTTTTCATCGCCACCACCGAAAGCGCGAACAGGTATGAGCCAAGCAATAAAATCGGCAACTTTGTTTGTAGGTTTGTAAACTTTGCTTATGTCGTCATCAAATAATATAAGTCCGAGCCTATAATCGATACCACGTTTGGCTAAATTGGTTGTAAAATCAGTAATATTGTCTTTTACTTGATTAATGTATTGCTGCATTGAACCTGTGATATCAATGGCAAATATAAAATCCACTAAAACATTATCAACAACTGGAATTTTTTCAACATTTGTAACTTTCTTAGGAACTCCTTTTTCATAAACAAACAACTTATCAGGAGTAAGGCTGTCAATTGGTTCGCCTAGTTTATTGTAGGCTTCAATAATAATTCTAACTTCAGGGAATTTTGAGATATCAACATTTCGGACTGAAATTTCAATTTCCTTGCGAGCTGCTTCTACTTTTGTTTCATAAAGCAGTTCTTTTTTAGGATCTATCTGACTATTCTGAGAGAATATAAAGTTGCAATTAAAAAATAGTGACAATATGAGCAAAGTTTTAATCTTCATTTTTAACACTTTATACTTTTCAACATAAAAATGCCCCATCTGCAAAATTTGCAGAGGGGCAATCTAAAACATCTTCATTATTATATTGTAATTCGTAGTAATGGCGAAATCATAAAGAAATTCTTTATTTCATAAGGTCTTGCACTACGTAGTGGAGTAGCATATTTAGCTTCAATGTAGAACCAATTGCTAAATAAAGGTAACCACACGCGACCTAACAATACTTGATTTGCATATTGCAGGCTTGCACCGAAAGGATAGATTGCCTGATTTCTATACTCAACTTTTGCAAATAACCAATCTGCAAATTCTTTTGGCTTGTATGTTTTAAGACCAACTATGTTCTGAACAGAAATTTCATAATTTGTTCCACCAGTTGTATTAGGGTATTCATAAAGAGCTGCCTCGCGCACTTCGGAATAGTTCATACCAAGGTCGAAGCGTAAATAATTTTCAGGATTTGCTTTATTAAGCCACCAATTATAAAAAACTGTCAAGTAACCAGTAGAACGCAAAATAGGTGCAACAGCAGTAATAGTAGCTATATCGGGGCGAGGATCCCCATCGGCGAAGTTTATTTGGTCGAAATGTTTTGGTATATAAACACCATAAGTTGTTCTATCAATACCGATTGTAGTGAGCTCTTTAAGAGGAAGTTCAGCAGTGAAAGAAACACCTAATGCTGGGTGGAATGGCATATGAAAGTCAAATCCAGCAATAAGTTTGCCACCGTTGGCAGCGTTTAAAGTTCTTTCGTGAACCCAAGAGAATAAATCGTTTTTACCGAGACCTGTTGTTAATCTGTAACCTCCACCCATATAAGCGTTAATTAAAAATGGAATTCCTTGACGTGTTTGATAATCATTATTTACATACAGAGGTCTTTGTAAAATTAGTTTTGATTCGCCAGCAGACCAGAAAGGATAGCCAATATGATCGGATCCAATTATAGAGCGAATCCAAAAACCTGTAGCACCAACTTTCAAAGATTGCTCGAATAGAGAAACAGTGAAAGCTTGTTTAACGTTTGTTGGTTGCTTTATGTAATCTAAAATAACTTGAGCTTGGGAAGCTTGAAGTGGATATTCAATTGGAATTTCAGTAAAACAATAATCTCTACGCGCTACATCAGCTGGATAGCCGCGATCTTTGCCTTGGTAGATATATTCGCCAGTTAAAAAGCGAACCAGTTTATCACCCATATAATATTCGATTTGAACTGCATTCATAGAAGCAGTACCACAAGTAATCATAAGCAGTTCATAAGGATCGCGTTCATCTTCGCGTGGAGCAGCTAAAATTTCAATGTTTTGCTCGCTGAGCTGATTTTTGCCATAGCCCATAAACAAGAAGGTTTGATAAATTTGAATTTGCAGATCAGGCTCACAAATTTTCCAACGAGGGAAATATTTGATAATTTCAGGATCGATTGTTGTTAGAGAATCGATTATCTCTTTCTCATTTGTTATTCTACCAGTTTGTGCATTTGCAACATAACCGAGTGTTGCGATTGCCAGGATAACTGTTAAGAAAATTCTTTTCATAGTATTCTTTCTATTTAATTTAACTAATCTACTTTAATTAAAATGTGAAAATGAGTCTTGCCGTTGGCATAAATACGCTTTTTAGTTCCCAATCCCGCAATTTATTTTTTATAGCGGAGCTATAACCTTTAGCATCAAAACGAAGTGCTACACGATTTCGAACAACAGGAACAGTAAGCCAAGCATTAACAAAAATCGATTCATCAAAATATTGCAATGACAATCCATAAGGAGTTCGGGCATTTTTAGCCATAAAGTCTAATTTAGCACTTATACCAGTAACATTTTCGCTTGATTTTTTAACATAATCTGTTTTTACGATATCATTTTCTTTGTCTTCTATTACTTTATTGTACCATCTTTCAGCAGTGTATGTTGTACCACCCAAACCAAAGCGTAACCAGTAATCATCATCAATAGCAATTGCAAAAGTATAGTGCAGAGATGCATTGAATTTAATCATATAATCTTCATCGTTGTATAAAGCAATTCTCATAGAATTAACATCTGGGTAATCTTCTAAGCGTTTTTTGCGTGATTTATAGTCAGGTTCATTTGCATCTCCAAAGATATAACCGAAATTAAAGTGAAATATGCCGCTTTGAGGAATAACTTTAATTGGGAAATCACCTGAAGCCGATACACCAACACCGCCCGAGGTAAGTTTTCTGTCAACATTATAAAAGTCTTCGGAAAGTGTTGCCCAACCAGATGTTGGAAGAATAAGACCAAGCTTTACATTTTCCCAAATGGCTGAAAGAGTAAGACGTTCACTCCATAAACTTGGGTAATTAATTTCATCTATTCCATATTTTAATTCAGCACCATATTTAGGAAGGCTTTGGTTAGTAACAGTTGAAAGAGTATCAACATAACCATCAGAGTAAACAATCATAGGTAAATCATAGTGTCGCCAGCTTATTAAATCAGAGCTTATAATAAGCTCGTTATTTCGAACTTCATAATCCAAAGGTTGCCCTTCGGAAATTCGCATAAATGTCTGTACATCAAATGGAGTGATTTCGTACTCGTTTTTAACAAGTGATTGTGATGTGCCGTAAACTTTTGGAGCGAATTTTTTAAATGTCCCAAACCCTTGTGCCTCGAGCGTTTTATTTTCGACGTTACCTTGACGAAAAGCAGTAACTATGAGTTCATACATATTAAATGCACGATATTCGTTCTCATCGAGAGTGAAAGCAAAAAGTTCTGGATTGGTATATATATTTCGAGGAGAAACCTGACGAAGAGCTTTTTCTATATCTTCTTCATTATCGTAGGAAACAATCATAGCAATAATTGAAGAAGGGACGATTTGATCGCGTTCCATTCTGGTTGTAACAACGTAAACATTTTGCACAGTAGCAATAGCCTCACCTTGTGATTGAAGGCTTGCAATAATGCAATCAATATCATCAGGAATTTCATAACCACGAGATATCATACCCTGCTTTATATTAATTTCGCTGGCACCTGCATCTACCTGCGACCGCACATATTCAACAATCGATCTATCAGCATTTTTAACACAAGCCTGATCTGCAACTGCTACAGAACGAGTTAGAGCTTCATCTTGTACACGAATTGCTTTGCGGATATCACCAATATCTTTAACACGATAAATAGAAATAGTTGAAAATCTGTAATTTTTGAATTTGTTTAAGATACTTTCGAGTTTAATTCTAAATGATTCGTCTATTTGAGCATTAGAAGAAAAGCTCAAAAGAACCCCGAAAAGTAAGCTTAGAATTAATACCGATGATAATTTCTTCATCATTTTATATCCCTTGTAAAATCATAATTTCAATAATAATAATTTGAATAATTTATTGTTTAATGGGTGGGTGGGCATCCCACCCACCCATATTGACATTATTTGCGTCTTGGTCCACCACCTCGTTCTGGTGTATAATCAATTGTTACGATAATTGTCTTAGAATCTGGTTTAGATGCTTTATTATTTATCGGGTTAATTGCAATTGCATTAACTGGAATTTTTAAAGTTCCTTTGATTTTAGATTCACCGCGTGGTAGATTACCAGTCATTTCTAAATTAATGTTATATGAACCATCACCTGCATCTTCAATTTCCGGACCCGCTGCAAGCTCATAATTTGCGAGAATACCTGTTTTTTCTGTAATAGTTTTAGCTTCAGCTTTCACAATAGGAGAAGTTCCCTCAACCCCAGTGACTGGTTTATTTATTTTTAAACCTTTTATAGAAATTTTTATTCTTTGAGCTTGACCTGAAACTTCTGCTCTAACACCGCTTGGATTGACTGTAGCAGGCTCTTGTTTAATTTCAAATGTTCGAGTTGGGAAAAGCTCGACTTCAATACCTGTAGCTGGTTGGATCCAAGTAACTCTTATCGATAATTTGTCTTTATCGGGTGTATATAAGAAGTTCATATTACGCGTAATTGATAGTCCTTCAACAGGCGGTCGCTGCATATCATTATCGAAAATAGCATAGATTCTAAATTGATTAGCTGCAATTTTATTACCAGACTCAGGGATAATATCGACAACTAACGCTCCACCATAGTAAGCATGAAATTCAACAATATCTAACATCTTTTTCTCACTTTCTTGATTAAGCCCTGTTCTGAAAATACCGAGAGTGCTTGATTGAGATGCTCGTCTTGATTGCAAATTGTGAACGATTTCAATTTTATATTCACCTGGTGGAAGCTTACTTTCTACACTTGCACGGTACGAACGTTTTTCACCTTGACGGGGAGTTGGAACATTTGTACCAGGAATTTCATCTAATGGACGGAAGCTAATTTTGGAAACTATACTTCCATTTTTATCTAAAACATTCCCCAGCAATGTGTTTTGTCCTGGTTGATATGGTGAAATTGACAAATCAAATACGTGATTTACAGCATCGAAACAGTACATTTCAGCAGGCATATTGATTGTAGGCTCAGCAATAGTTGGCTTCGGTGTAATTACACGAACATTAAATTCAATACTACCACGGTTTTGTTCGAAGTTGGACGACATGCCTGGTGCTAAAAGTTGTACAATATAACTGAACAAACGAATTTTTCCGATAAGCTCTGTTGCTTCTGGTTCAGTCATAGCAATTTCAATAGCTTTTTGAATTTTTTCATTAAATTTTTCAATATCACGAGTTTTAATAAATTCATCTGCATCAGGCAATGCGAACTTCTCAAGAGTGCCTTGAAGTTCTTTGAGCACTTTGCGCAGATCACGAACAGTTAATTGAACTGTACCAATATTGACAGTAGCATCATCGCTTATTTCGGCAGAACTTTGTTCTGCACGGACACCTAAGATACGATTGGTACGAGATGAGAAACGTAATTTATACCAACCGGCACGGCTTGGTGGTTGAAAATTAACAATAAATGAACGTTTATTTAAGCCGCTTGCTGTGGCAAGTTTACGAGTTTCAACATCAGAGTAGAAAAATACGCTATCTTGGGAAAGATTTGGTGGTGCATAAGATGGACCGATTATAATTTCTCTACTTTTGGGATAAACGGGGGTAATATCGGCTGTAGATTTAATATTTGCTAAGTCCAATCTATCAAAAGTTGCTTTAGCATCTAAATTTAGCTGCCTAACGGATAATAATTCCCAATCTTCACCATTTGGACCAGGGAATTTTTGCCCAGGCTGCATTTTTAAGAAATCGATATTGTTTTTGCGAATATATTCATCTGTTTGAAACATCGGTGCACTTGCTGGATCCTGGCTACTGCTATAAAAAATTTGATACTGCAGTTCAGCAACATTTGCCAGTTCAACAAGCTTCTGCAGACGTTCAACGTGTTCTTTATCGGTTTCACCTTCACGCCTTTTCAATGCAGTAGTAACGTCTGTTATACCAACTTCAACACTGTACCGGCGGTAGGATTTAATATCCGAACCAATCATTTCACGCATATTAATACCAGGTGGTGTAATAGTAATCTCATCTTGAGGACGAGTGTTTATACCTTCGGTACCAGCACCTGATTGAAGTTGTGTTAAAATACTCTCAACAATTTTCATTGTTTCTTGTTGTTTCTTATGAAGATGCTCTTCTGCTTCGTCACGTTCAACGATGATAATCAGAAGTTCCAATACAACGGCAAGATAAAGTACGAAATATACTTTTCCTGCTCCGCCGCCTTTTGACATACTAAAAACCCTCCAAATTTATAGATTTAAATATAATTCCTAAAATATTGTAGTGTAAAATACGACATATTTCAAATATTACTAAACAACTAATTAACGTATTTTTAAAAATCTAACAAAAAATATGTTAATTGCAAAATATATTTTATAAACGTTACGATTTTTTTACAAAAGATTAGATAGTATATGGAAAATTTTGCAAAAGAATTGATTTTAAAGCTTTTAGACGAGAAAAAACCCTCGGAGTATTTTAGATATCTTAAACGCACAAGTAAACTCTCATTTTTCCCCGAACTTTTGTATTTAACGATAACACCACAGGATAACCTTTGGCATCCAGAAGGCACCGTTTGGGAGCATACTTTAATGGTATTAGATGTGGCGGCTGAAATTCGTCACCAATATGAAACCGAAAAAGATGCACTGACATATATGTTGGGTACTTTATGCCACGATTTCGGCAAGCCATATACAACTATTTTCAAAGACGGCAAAATTAAAAGTCCAATGCATGATTTTTATGGAATTCCACCTACAAAATCATTTTTAAAAAGAATTGGTGTTGAAGAAGTATCTTATGAAGTATGTAATTATGTTTTGGAGCATCTCAAACCTATGCAGCTTTATAAGAATCGACATAATGTGTCTGACTCAGCAATAATTCGTTTAAACAAAAGAATAAATATTTATGATTTGTGTAACATTGGGATGGCAGATCACTGGGGACGAACAGACGAAGAAGCAAAAAACCGTATCTATCCTGCTGGGGATTGGCTTCTTGAACGTTACAAACAAATTTTAGAAAACAACAGACTTAGTGAGTTGTCTGCTTAATGAACTGAATATAATCTATAGGCAAATCCGCATAAAGATACAAAGCGACAGCAATTGTTGCAATGCACTTTTGAAATTCTTTTTTATCAATTTTATCAAATGTGTCTAACTCTGAATGATGGAAGCGGAAATAATTGCCTTGGCTATCAGTCCAGAGACTCATTGCAGGTACACCAGTTCTTACCATAGGATCGATATCGACACCTCCACCACCTTTGACAACAGTTATGCTATCAATTTTTTGAAGCAGTGGTTCGAAAAATTTAATTATTGAGAAAATTGTGTCTGGTCCGGAGAATCCAATTCTTGAAGGGCGAAAGCAACCTGCATCGAATTCAAACATAAGAGAGTGCAACTCGTGAGAATGCTGATCACGGTAAGCTTTGCCGCCACGAACACCGTTTTCTTCATTAGCCCAGAAGACAACACGCAAGGTACGGCGTGGAATAAGATTTGCTATTTTCAAGTATGTCAATGCAGCCCAAGAAGCAACACAACCACAAGCATCATCGTGAGCACCAGTGCCAACGTCCCAAGAGTCAATATGCCCGCCAAAGGCAATATATTCATTAGGTTGCTCTCTACCGGTTAGCTCGGAACGCAAATTCCACGAAAGTGCATCAGGTTTGCTTTCGTTTAAAAGCAGAAGCCTAATGCGTGGGGTTAAGCCACGAGCTTGAATACGTTCAAGCAAATCAGCATCTTCAATAGTAATTGCACCGTGTGGTATTTTGGGATATTTGTCGTCGTAAATCATCATTCCTGTGTGTAGAGAATTATTTTGAGGTGTTACCGAGCGTGTGAGGCTTGCAACAGCACCGACAGAAGCTGCATCTATTGCACCACGGAAGCGAAATTGAACTGCTTGCCCATAGGAAACAAATGGAACATTATAAACAATTATTTTCCCCTTAGCCAGATCAGCCTTATCTTTCAATTCTTCGAAACTTTTAACAACCAAGACATCAGCTTCTATACCAACGTTAGGTGTTGATATGCTACCACCAAAGGCTATAACAGGAATATTTTTTCGCCAAGGTGAAATCAGCTCGCATTTTTCTTCGCCACGCACCCAATGAGGCACCCAAACACTATCGCGAGCAACATTTTGCAAACTATCACGATACATTTCTTTTTCGAGCCAATCAAGAGCTCGCTCTAAGTTTTCGGAACCGCTAAGCCGATGACCGTATATATCGCATAAATATCCAAGTCGATTATAGAATTTATCATCGTTCATAATTATTTTGATTAGGCTATCGACTTTCTTTTCATATTTTGATAAAATATATTCTTGTGAAATCATTTCAGAGAATGAGATGGTTGGCAATAGATTAAGAACAACTAATATGATTGAAAGTTTTTTTAACTCTGTTTTCATAATTTTTATAAAAATGAAACTAAAACTTCAATTCCAAATTACTTAAAATTAATTTAATTTAAACTTAAATTTTAAATTTAATTCTAAAATTTTTCATAAATTAAACGTCAAAAGTTTTATATTATTAAAGATTTGTTCCATCCACATAGGAGTAATCAATGTTTAAAAAATTTTTCTCAATTTTAGTTATAATAATATTTTTCTCAGCGGTAAATTTGTTTTCGCAGGCAACATATCCAACACCGTATGACTTATCTACGGGCGATTATTCATTAACGGAGTGGGCTTCAACAAATCCGGCTGAGATTTATCCACCGAATATGATTTTTCATAGGACAGGCGTTCAAGATCCACAAATTCAACATGAAGTTACCTCAAATTACACAGGTGCGTATAATTTGAATAGTGGCACACGTATCAGTGGCAAAGGAGCAGATGGATTTAGCTTTGTAAATACAGCTACCTCTGGCAACTTAGGCGCCGCAGTATTGGCACTTAACACAATTGCTCGCAATACAATAAGAGTTTCGTGGAAAGGTGCGGTCGTTGCAAGTGGTGCAAGACTTTATGGTATTCGTTTACAATATAGAATTGGCGACGAAACATTTAAAGATGTGCTCGATGCAAATGGCAATCCTATTGAGATACTATCCTCCACACCCGTTGGTCAAGTAGTCGAATTCAACAATATTTTACTTCCCGAAGAAGCAGAGAATCAACCTATAGTTTATTTACGCTGGAAATATTACTATATCCCTTCTGCATCTGGCACACGCCCAGAAATGCGTGTTGATGATATTTTAGTTACAAGTTATTCTTCAATTGGGACACCCACAAAATTAATTGTAAAAGAAATTATTCCAGCTGTACCAAGCTCATATTTCCCATTCAGTGTAAAATTGCAAACAGTAGATGACAACAATATACCAAAGTTTGTTAACAATAATACAACTGTTACGTTAACAACGATACCAAATTTGATAGCACCAGAAACACAAAAAACAATGCCTGCTGGAACGTTTCGAGTTCAATTTGATAATTTGAGATATTTGGATACTAATAGTATTTCATTAACATTTTCTGCTCCAGGTCTTACATCTGCAATAGCAAATATAAGCTTTATAGAGGGTCCAGCTGGTTTTGTAGTGGAGAACATTGGCAACAAAACACACAAAGGTTTTCCACTTTCCACATTCACAGTTCGTACAGTAAAGGCAAATGGTGAAACATTTACAAACTTTAACGGGCAAAATGCCACAATAACGGCAACAGGTCCAGGCAGTATTGCTGGTACAACATCAAAAACTTTTTTCAATGGCATAGCTACATTTGATGATATTTCTTTTAATACTGCTGGGAATTACTCAATCGAAATCTCTGTACCTGGTTTTATGAGTTCATATACTGCTCAAATTACAGTAGCAGATGAAATTACAATAGCAGAAATAATAATACCTGACTATATAAAAGGTGTTGGCACATTAGGAACAGATCCTTATGGACCAAGACTTCCAGCATTTGCATTAATTCAGTTAAACAATTTATTACCGAATACTACTTATAGATATATTACAGGTGGAACTGATGACCCAAATTATGATATAACACAACCAGCAAATAATGGTGCTGGGAATAATATTCACTTAGATGCAAACAGTGGAACATATATTTATAATAGCAGCCGCTCATTTTCAACACAAGAATCATACTCAACTTTTACAACAGGACCTAATGAGACATCTCGCAAAATTTGGATTAATTTAGTACCAACAGGTAATGCTGTATTTAACAATCAAAAGAATGTTTATTGGCTTGTTGGTATGGCATTTGATGATGGACGTTTCATTAAACGCTTCAGAACAACAAAGACATCGCAATCGCGTGATTTCGGTGCTGACACTTCACTTGTAACAGGTATATATGATCCAACAAGCTGGCTTACTCCAAAAACATTCGTTGTTCTTTATGATAGTAATAATATGCCTGTTTCAATAGCAATTGTTCAATCAATTGGCGCAAAACTGCAAACACCCGGTTTCCCACCGCAATCACCTTGGTGGTATGCTGATTTCGAAGACACACCAACCGCTTGGGCAACATACATACCGAACAATTTAGCTGGTGGTATTCGTAAACTTGTT
>DAIPLL010000195.1:0-2324 GCA_036769265.1 Kapaibacterium sp. (SeqCode) | reverse complement strand
TTCGGACTTGCAACATATGTTGAAGCACAGGCTCAATGCGATGTAATTATACCACAGCTGAATTTAACTGGCGATTTAAGCGGTTATAATACAGCTTGGTATCCAGATGGCAGAATTTGGATCCCGCCTTCATCCAATACGAAGCGCCAATTTCTACTGCCAGTTTTTATTGAAGTAACAGAAAAAACATTTGCACCTATTAAGAGTTTTGAGTTTTCAATTTCTTACAATGGGAATGCATTTAAAGCTGTTGGTATTCAAACACATCATCCAGTTACAGCTCAGGAAGCTCAAGCAAGATCTGATGCAAGATTTCTTCCTTATATCGAACCGTTAGCAAAAAATTTCAATTTCCAAACGTTTGACTTACCAGATACTAACTACACTAAAAATCTTTTCCCTACAAGAAAAGGTACTGATCCTGTTCCTTCTGCTGGTCGTAAATTTAAAATTGTGGGTGCTTCAACTACACCATTGCCAGCAACAACTGTTGCCAATCGCCGCTATAATGTGTTGCTTTATGTTGTATTTGAGGTTCTTGTTGATAAAACAAGTCCAAATCTTCCAGTTAATGCTCCAATTTATATTAATGCAGATATAATCAAATACAACGGTATTAACATTCGCGAGTATACGTTTAAATTAGCTGATGGCACACCTTGCGTTCCAAGTTCACTTGCTTTCACAAATGCCGAAGGTACTACAACTAACCAATTACCTATAACTGGTATTACTGGTATGCGTAATGATAATTTACCAGCATCAGTAATTGATTGGCAAACTTATTCAGAAAGATACATACCAGGTACTATTTGGGTAACTGTATTTGAAAAAATACCTGAATTCCGTTTTATGCCAGGTCCTGGTGTTGTTCAAAGCACAACTCCAACCTCCAGTGATTCAATAATGAAAGTTAGCGAAGGTCTCTGGCGTATTGCTACACCTCTTACTGTTGACAATGCAGATATTGCACCACGCCGCGCACAACGCATAATACGTGTTCGTATTCCTGATGCTCTGTCAAAAACACGTATCCAAGAAATTGTTGTTGAATCGGATAAACCTTGGCTTAACTTCCAAACTGTTACAGTTGGAAGTATTTCTAAGAACCCAATTCCACAACTTACAAGAAAAGGCTTTATCAATTATATCGACTTTGGTATCCTTGGTGCTCAAGACTTTAAAGATCCTAAAGGTCAAGCAATAGGACCAGATCCTGAAGTTTATCTCTTAGTTGATTGTAATCCTGCCCTTCTTACAACATCACCAGTGCATGATGAAAAAGAAGGTAAATACACAGGTTACATAACATTTACATCACCTTACATTGATGAAAATCCAACAAGACTGCAAGTCGATTTCATACTCTTCAAAACACCCGTTGAACCTTTAGTTAAAACAAATATTGTCCCTGGTATTAAACTTACTGTATCAAACAATAAAGGTGAAAGTAAGTTATTAATATTCGGAACTGGTGAACGTGCAACTGACGACATTGATACACTCTACGGCGAATGTGCTTATGAATGGCCTCTTGGAAAAGATCCGCAAGGCAATAATATTTTTGATGCTCGCTGGTTCCCAGTACACCCTGACTTAGTTTCGAAATATCCAAATGGTTTCTGGGATTTTGCAGCTAATGAAGCTCAACGTCGTTCAAATTCTCGGGATATTCGTGATTTCAAAAATGTTACTAAATCACACATCTTCTATTGCAAATTTAACGCTAATAACAGTTATCCTATTGTGCTAACTTGGGATACAACAGATTTTTATCCTGGTGCACAACTTTACATACACGATAGATACAATGGCTTGTATTTCCCTGCGGTTAATATGCGTGAAGCAACTCCTCTTGGAGACGGTAAATTCTCATATACAATTCTTGATCCAAGAGCAACTGAATTTGTAATTGAATACACACTGCCTACTGTTATTGACTATGTAAACAAAGCTGGCGAACCAATTATCAAAAAAGGGTGGAACTTGCTTTCAATGCCAGTTCGTCCTGTTAATACTTACTACGAAAACTTCTACAAAAACGCAATCAATATTCCAATTCTCTTTACTCAAAATCAATATCAAACTCCACCAGATGGTTTGTTAAAGCCAGGTGTTGGTTACTTTGTAAAATATGATCAAACTGTAGATACCAAATTCCCAGGTACTTACATTTATGATCTTGATGTAAATGTAGCTCCATTTGATGGTGTTCGTCTTTACACTGGCTGGAATACAATCGGTTCAGTTTCTGTTCCATTGGGTATTGATCAAATTCGTTTCAGCCTATTCAACGATCCATATCCACCTTACATTAACTATAC
>DAIPLL010000194.1:0-2337 GCA_036769265.1 Kapaibacterium sp. (SeqCode) | reverse complement strand
ATATAAACATCCGAAAACCCCATTCTACCTGATAAAGCCGAAAAAACGAAAATTAAAAAGAAAATGAAGACAAAAAAAAGTGCAGATCTAAATCGTTGTTACTTTGCGATTTTTTTTAACGATGGCCCGAATACTTGCAACGAATAAAATAAAACCAGCAGGCATTGTAACAAGAAAAACATAAATACTCGTTTGAATAATCAATTGGGCACTTGCAAACAATATTACCTCTCCAATCGCAATAAATGGAACCAAAAAGAACCAAAAATAGCGATAAACCGGAACCGTGGTTGGCATTTCTCTGTATTCTGCTGAAATTTCTGATAGTTGGTTCATTCGATGTTGTTTAAGGGCCCAAATAACAATATAAAGAAGAATTGGGAGCGAAATCGACAAAATACCTACTAAGGGTATCGTTCCAAAAACAAAAAGAAAAATGAAAAATCCGCAAACCAAAATCTTTTCTATTTTTGAAGGAACAAACTCTTTGACCGATATCTTCTCATACAATATGAAAAAGAAGACCGTAGGTATTGTAAAAAATACGATATATGAAGCGAAATCCTCAATCGGTAACATGAACCCCGCTTCCCACCACCAAGTCGGTGCCCAAAATCCGAAAAAGAGACCGATTCCTATAACATTTTTTAGAATTTTTTTCGTAGATCCCGTATGAATTACTTTCCGAAAATAATACCACCCCCACACTACGGAAATAAGAGAATGCCATGCAAGACCTGTAAATGAAATGTTAAGCGGAAAAACATCATACATCGTTTGTACAATCACTCCTTCGCCCAACCATCCATAAATCGCTCCGACCAAAAACCACGAATATAAATCATTAGCCTTGAATGCTGAAGCTGCCCATAACGCAACATAAGTCATTATCGAATATACAATCCAACTCATTAAAATATCTCTTAAAAGCAGCGCAACATCCGATGGATAATGGGTAAATGTTGCCCAAAACATATATTCAGAAAAATAACACAATATAAATCCAACACTTAATGCAGTGATGATATGGGCCTTTATAAGATCGGGCCGTTATCATCGGCCCATTACGTTGTTCGATTTTTCATATCGCATGATTCGGAGGGGATATTTGAGAGTAATGCAGTGATGATATGGGCCTTTATAAGATCGGGCCTTTATTTTTCTTTGATTAACAATATTCTTTCGAGCGCCGAAATGATTGAATGGATTGAAGAAATAAAACAGGAATTTACCGTATGGCTTGGAAATTTAAACACAACAACGGAAAAAATAATAATTTAAAAGCCTGAAATAGAAGCGTTGGGTAAAAAAGTTATGATTGTTTCAATAGACAAAATCCTATGGATTTTTATAGTCGCTTGTGGAACTATTCATAGAACATGAATTCGACGGAAGCATCGGTTGATACCCTCATAGAACAAATCGACCCCTACCGAGAATCTCAAGACCTCATCATATATCACTCGAAAATCAATGAATATAGCATACAATACACGCTCTATGGAAAAGCGGTTATGGACTTCATATACAACGCGCTGGAAGTTCGCAGCAATGATCCGTACACGTATTCCAACATCGTCAATCAAATGCTGTTCGAAAGAATCTTCGGAAATAAATATCACCTCGAGTTCAACGAACATATCCGCATCGAAAAAGCGATCATAATTGATGATATAACACGCTTGCAGAATGAGGGATTCGATTTCGGAAAAATTATGGAACGATATATCAAGGAGCAGAAACCCTTTTATCATTTCGAGATCGATGCGCAAATCACGATGCGGACCCTTGAAGAGCCCAAGTTCCGCTTTGAGAACAAAATGTTTACATGTCCGAATCAACGTGCCGATGTGTTAGAAAAATATTGTTTGGATTCTTTTCTTAAGAATTTATTCGTTGTCCGGGATTTTCTCGGCTTGATCACCTTTGCAAACGTTGTGGATTCGAACGATATCAATCGTAGCTTTGAATTTCCCGATGAAATCGAACCTAGATATCGGTATGGCTGGTTTTTACATTTTGTGGTGATCGATAAGCGAATCTTGAAAGATAATAGGGTTGCAGCGAGGAAAGCAGAGGAGATTTTGAATGCTCTGCGCAGCAGCCATGATTTTTTCATGCGCAAGGTAGGATTAAATGGGTATCCTCTCTATGGAGGAAGCACAAAGAAAGAAAATTTTTTCCCGTTTCTTCTAATCGCTTTAAAAAAGAATTGCTCGAAAAATACACCCTAAGATACTTAAGTTCTCACTCACTCCTAAAAGTCTTTCCATTCAATTCCATTCTACTCCTTTCCTCGAATCTTGTTTTCATTCGGTTAGTTACATACATCCAGCG
>DAIPLL010000193.1:0-2342 GCA_036769265.1 Kapaibacterium sp. (SeqCode) | reverse complement strand
CAATGGAGCTAAATTGTTCGATATCCATTATTTCTTCGTTAATCCAAGGATTGGTGCAAACTATAACTTAGACGACAATTCAAATCTGTACTCGTTTATCGCTTACACATCCAGAGAACCCCGTATGAAGAATCTCTATGATGCAAGCAGTAGCTACACGGGTAAAAAACCCTTATTCAAAGGTCAAGTTATGGCTGATGGATCAATTCGGTATGATTTCAGTAAACCGATTATAAAACCTGAATCTATGCTGAATTTTGAATTGGGTTATACCTATCGCACTGATAAATACTACTTTAACGCAAATGGTTACTGGATGGAATACTTTGATGAATTTGTTAAAAGCGGTAAGCTCGATATTTTCGGTAATCCAATTGACGGTAATGCACCAAGAACTCGCCACTATGGTTTAGAATTTCAAGTCTCAGTAGCTATATTTGATAATGATTTGGGAAAACTTGATTTATCTGGAAATATGACATTAAGTAAGAATTACATTATTGAATATGATTTTCTCACCGATCAAGGTTCAAAAATATCACTTAAAAATAATCCAATTGCTGGATTCCCTGATTTGCTTGGAAATGTCCGTTTGACTTATAGATATGGAAACTTTTATATTTCACTTTTAAGCAAATATGTCGGTGATTTTAGAACAGATAACTTTGGTGATATGTTAAAAACAAATTATGAATTGAAGAAACATCTTGATTGGGATTACTATACTGATAATAAAGTAAATGCTTACAATATTTACAATTTAGATTTATCTTATAAATTCGAAAAACTTCTCGGTTTTAATTCAATTGAAATTCAGGGAAGTATTTATAATTTATTCAATAAACTTTATGCAGCAAGCGGTGAAGGCAAGGAATTTTTCCCCGCAGCCGAGAGAAATTATTATATAGGTTTTAAAGTTCAACTATAATGTAAAAATAAAAAAGGCTGTCTCATAAAACGGGACAGCCTATTGTTTTTAAGATTTTTTTACATTTTTTCGACCATTTCTTTGAATTTTGCAGTTGGCAATGATTTTGGTCTGATAATTGGCAAGCCATAAGCACGTGCAATAATATTTTGAGCACATATACCAAGTGCACGAGATACTGCAAACAACACAGTATAATAGCTAAATTCTTTGATCCCATAATGATATAATAAGGCACCAGAACCAGCATCCACATTAGGCCAAGGATCCTTAATTTTTTTAACCTGTGAAAGCACATTCGGCACAACATTAAATACACGGTGAACTGTTTTGAATACAGGATCATCGGACATATACTTTTTGCCAAATTCTAAAAATGCCTCGAAACGTGGATCTGTTATACGAAGGACAGCATGTCCATAACCAGGGATAACTTTACCAGTATTAAGAGTTTCCCAAGCAAATTTTTCAAGTTGTTCTTCTGTTGGTGCCCCACCGAATTTATCCATTGTTTCAAGTATCCAAGCCAAACACTCCTGATTAGCAAGACCATGCAACGGACCTGCAAGACCGTTAAGACCACCTGAAAGAGCATAATATAAGTCCGAAAGACCTGAATTGATTGTAGCAGCAGAGAACGATGAAACATTCCCACCTTCGTGATCACAATGTAGCGTAAGGTATAAACGCATAAGCTGACGAAATTCACCATTGGGATCGTCGATCCCGAGCATATAAGCATAATTAGCCGCCCAATCCAAGTTGTCTGCTGGTTCAATACGTGGACCTTTTTTAAAACGTTTGCGATAAACATAAGCTGCAATGGATGGCAGTTTTGCTATAATGTTCAGTGCATCTTCTAAAGTAGGTATCCAATATTCTGATTTAGGCATCCCTTCAGCATAGCGACGTGCGAATTCCGACTCAATTTCCATTACCAAAATCGCTGTGTTGAACATTGCCATTGGATGTGAGTTATCCGGCATAGAATCAATCACATTCCAAACGTAATCAGGAACTCGCTGACGTGCTAATAAGTCATTTTGTAAATCACGTAACTCAACTTCATTTGGGAGCTCACCAGTTAAGAGCAACCAAAATACCTCTTCTGGTAGCTTATCAACTAACTCTTTTAATGGAATACCACGAATAATTAAACCTTTATCTGGTGGAACTTCTGATGTATCACAAACTAAAGCTTTTACACCGCGCATTCCACCATACACCTGAGCAAGTTTGACATCGGAGACAATTTTATCACCGTGCTCGTTTAAAAACTGACGAATTTCTTCTACTTGCTTAGGTAAAATTTCACCAAGTTTTTGTTTTAATAGGGACATAACACAACCATTATTTATTATTAGGGGAAAAATTCTCCTTTTAAAAATTAAAAAAATTAGACGCTGATTTAATT
>DAIPLL010000192.1:0-2362 GCA_036769265.1 Kapaibacterium sp. (SeqCode) | reverse complement strand
AAAGAAACTAATACAAAAATCCAGCAAATGTATTATTTTTATGTTTAGGCGAATTTGGAGATCTACACCGACTTTGGCTATGTTGCATTTGTCCTGGCATTAATAATTTATTGGTTCAAGCAAAAATATGTCGCAAAAGAAAATGGATGGCTCGTTATGGCATTGATTTTATGCCTGATTGCTTTGCCTGTTCAAAGCTATCTCATTTATATTGACTATAGATTAGCTAATTCCATTATATTCCATAATGTCAGAGACTTTTACGATTGGGAGATACAGGAATTTTTCTATAATCGATTTGTAAGCAATAGCTGGACTGTTGCAAGCAGCTTAAGCTTCCTTTGCACTGCTACAAGTGCTTTGTGTTTTGCTTGGTTACCACTAAGAAAGGGGGAGCAATATGACAACTAAGGAATTGCTCAAAGAATTGGAATATTTAGCTCAAAATTCTGGTGTGAAAATACTTCGAGATAAAGGCAATTTCAAAAGTGGTGCCGCTGTCCTGAAAGAGCAAAAACTTGTGCTCATCAACAAAAATTCAACAGCAGAAATTGCCGCTCGTGCAATTGCTCGTGGTTTGCCCGATGAGGTGCTCCAACATAGCTTTATTAAGCCCGCTGTGCGTGATTTCATCGAAAAAGAAGCACGACTCGAACAACCTAAATTCGAAATCGTCGTCGATTATTAATTATTATTTCCACAAAAACTATAAAACATTCCCACACTTAGTTTCGTGTGGCACGCATTCTTTTATTTGCTTTTCATCATTTAGTAATACTAAACCAAAATTTATTTATCCAAAAGCGAACGATAAGTGGCTACATATTTCATATAATTCGTAGGTGTATTTCGAACGCGTTCTATTTCCTTTGGTGTTAAGTCCCTAATAACTTTCCCAGGCAACCCAGCAAAAAGGGTATAGGGGGGAACGACGAAGCCCTCACGCACAAGTGCCCCAGCAGCAACAAGCGCCCCCTCGCCAACTGTTGCTCCATCGCGCACTATTGCCCCAATCCCGATAAGGCAGCCCTTCTTGAGTGTACAGCCGTGCAGCGATACCGAATGTGCCACAGATACATCTTCTTCTATCACCAGCGGATATACGTCATTGGTTACATGAAGCATCGACATATCCTGTATATTCGAGCGTGCACCAATACGTATATAATGCACATCTCCTCGTATTACGGTATTATACCAAACTGAAACATGCTCGCCAATTTCGACATCGCCGATAATTCTTACACCTTCGCAAATAAATGCTGTTGGGTGTATGATAGGTGTTTTCCCGTTATAAGTAATTATGCTCCCACTATTTCCAGTTTCTAAATGCATACTAAAACCTTGATTGATTAAACATTTCGCTTCTTTTTTTTCGATTTATTAAGCTCACGACGCATTTGTTTTTGGAATTCTCTTAACTTTTGCATCGCTTCTTCTTTAATTTCTTCGTATTGAAAAAGCTGAATACTATAGTCCAAACGTCTATCTAAATCGCCCAAAACATAATACGCTTCATTAATTTCATTAAACCGTCGCAGGAAATACTCATCTCCATTATGCAAATCGGGATGATACCGCTTTGCCAGTTCGTGGTATGCTCTCTTTATATCATCTTTCGAAGCAGTTCGCTCTACTCCCAATATAGCATAATAGTCTTTTGGTTTCATTCTACTTTAACTAACTTAAACATTATAATAACGAAAATAACATTTTTATATTTACAATTGAATAATCACAAAAATTAAGTTAGATTTTTGAAAATTTTATGAATTTGGTAATTTTTTGATAATTCTTTATCTTTTTGAAATATGAGAATTCAATCATACATATAAATTATTCTTTTCATTTTCATAAGGATCTCCTGCGATGAGAAAAAAAATTCTAATTATCACAATCTTTTTAGTTTTTATGCTTACCTTTATGGGATTCTCTAATAGAACATCCCTTAGAGAATGCTACATAAGGAATATTTACGTTGAAATTGAACCAAAATATGGCACAAAAGTAGTAACCCGCTTTGGTATGATTGAAGATGTCGAATTAATCTTATCCCCGACAAGCCTTCAATATGGCAAATATGAAGTGCAATTAAAAAGGAAATCCAGGAATTTTTACAAAAATGAAAGTACTGATTATTGGATTGAAACACAATCTTGTTTCGAATATACCACTTGGGATCCTGTTATTCTTATAATCGGTGGCACTTACGGTAAGGGAAAAATAATTTTTTAAAATAATTTGCTCGCATTTAATCGATCTTAGCAAAAAAGTTTCGGCTAATTTGCTCAATTGATAATTAGCTTAGTTTTTGCCTTATCTTCATTTGACATTTGCTTGCCAAAAACACGCTATATCAACA
>DAIPLL010000191.1:0-2367 GCA_036769265.1 Kapaibacterium sp. (SeqCode) | reverse complement strand
TATGTGCACTCGGTGGGAATGCAGTCGGCGCATTATTTATCTTGCTCCAATCCAAACCCGTTAGCCATGCTGGATCATTATATGCTAAGTCGCTCCTTACTGCATTCGTGATTCCATAACCCTGTACCGTTGTCGGTGTGTTCTTAATATAGCTCCAATCTAAATCACCTTTTAGTACATTTGCGAAAACAGTATCAGTTACGTTAAGATTACCTTGGATTTGAACATCACCGCTAAAGTTTAGTGGATCGCCAGGATTTGCGGGAGGTGTAATCGTAATGGTATTGCTTCCGCTTCCAACAACAATTTGATTTGTAGCATAAAGATTAGTAGCAAATATGCTACTATTTACAATAATGTCACCATAAGTTTTGATTGCTGGTTTATTAGGATCAGTGCTTGTATTGCGAACAACTAAAGTTGCATCAACAACATCTGTTGGATCTAAACTACCAAGCACCCAACCAGCAGGATAACTTGAATTTGATGTAATTTCAGCTGCACGTCCAGTGCCACGAGAAGCTTTCAATGCTAAGTTGTTTTCTGCAGCTATATTAAATGCAATATCATTTCCATTATAAGTATCAGCAAAAGGTATAAAAGGAACTTGATCAGCAAAAGTCAAACGGCCATCTTCGTTTACAGTAAATATAGGAATATTAAGTTTATTGCCGTAAGTTCCAGCAGTTACACCAGTAGCAATTAACTCTTCATCGCCAACAGCATTATTTGCAATTTTATCCTTTGTAATTGCATCTGGAGCAATTTTTATATTAGTAACAGCATAATCAGCAATTTTTTGTGTTGTAACTGCTTCATTGGCTATATTCCAAGTTTTAACGACATTCGAACCAAGTTGCGGATTTGGATAAGTACCGGTAAGATCGCCACCAGCAGGACCACCAGGTATAAGTTGGATATCGTCAGCAAACATATCAGCAGTAATTTGCCCTTTCAATGCAGTTTTAACAGCGGCAACATTTAATTGTGGATTTGGATATGTGCCCGATAGGACACCTCCAGCTGGTCCCCAAGGAATTGCTTGGACACCGGGTGCCAATTTAGATTGAGTAATTGCACCATCCACAACTGTTTGTGCTAAGAATGCAAATTGAGCAGTATCGGTTGTTGCAGCATACATCGAATAAGGAACAGATGTAAGCTGAGTGCGAGGATAAGTTTTACCATCAACCGTAATTTGCACCCAATATTGTTTATCGAATTTCATAAATTTCGGGAATGGTGTTTTACTGCCAAGATATACATTTACAAAACCATTCTCGGCTGAAACATTTTGTTGCTCAACCCAAAGTGCACTACCACCAGTTTGAGAATCATAAATTTCAAAAGTGATAGGAACATTTCCATTAATAGGTGCATTTGTTCTGCTATCAAGCAATTGAGCTTGGAAAGTGATAATTTTAGGAGCATTAGCATAGCTGAAACTTACAGCAAGCATGAGCCCTAAAAGAAGAACAAAAATTGAAACAAATCTCTTCATTACGAGACCCTTTAAAAATTTGACAAAATTTATTTTATTTATTTCCATTAATCTTGCGGATTACTTAACTATAACCATTACATTTCTTAATGAATATGGAGAACCAATAGTGGCTCCCGAACGTTCGGCTGGTTGAACAAGCAGTTCATAAATATAAGAACCGCTCGGCAGGTCTAATCCTTGACTATTGCGAGCATACCATTGGAAAGTATGTTCGCCTTGCATTTGATATTCATCCTGAAATGCTATAATTTGGTTACCAACCATATCAATAATTCTTAATGTAACAAAAGCGCTGCTCTCAAGATTATACTTGAATGTCGTTACATTGTGTACAGGATTGGGATAATTTGTGATTTGGCTGTTGTAGGTGAAAACAGGATCATCAACACTCGTTATCAAACCTTCTGGTACCCAGAAACCTTGATGAACAACTGTGCCAACCTCAAGTTCACCTTGCATAATAGAGCGCTTACCTATTATAGTTTGCCCGAAAGCACCAGACATCCTTACATCACCATTGCTCGTACCAACAAAGCCACCTGAAACGATAACCTGTTTCTTGATAGTGATTTGGGAATATAGCGTTGGACTTAAGGATGTAGTGCAAAAAGCTATTATTAAAAAGTAAAACAGAGCTTTTTTCATTATTGCTCCTTTTAAATTTATTGAAACATTACTTATTAGCATACTAAACTATATTATAAATCAAAAATTATACCATCATAAATTAATTAAATACTATTTACTTTTAAAATTTTCATATTTAAACTACATTAAGATAGCTATAATTTACAAAAATAAAAACAATTTGAAATCATTTATTAAAAACGACTTCATAGAAATATAATTATTTATATTTACAC
>DAIPLL010000190.1:0-2384 GCA_036769265.1 Kapaibacterium sp. (SeqCode) | reverse complement strand
TGCCAAGATGATCGAATGCAGTTGCAAAACGAACAAACAGATTATAAACTATATCAGAATTGTCATTTTTCGATCGAGAAAGTTCGAATATTTTATTAATTCTCTCAATAAAAAACTCGTAAGGATTGATATCAATTGTATTGCTATTTTGTTCATCGAACCAAAATTGAGGAACGTAGAATTTATAATTATATGGTTTTTCTCTTAAATTATCGAGAGTTTTCAGAAGAATTTGTAAATTTTTCATAATTAACTTTTGTTTTGATTAATAGATATTTATTTTTAAATTTAGTTTTAACTTCATCAAAGTTCGGAGAAATTATGAAAATTTTCAGATTTTTACTAATTGTAATTGGCTTTTTTATATTTTTACTTTTTGCTATACCAATATTCTTACCGAACAAAGCTTACAGCGAGCGAGAAATCGAGATAAATGCGAAAGTTGATAGTATTTATAATTTTGTTATGGATTTAAACAACTTTCAGCATTGGAATCCTTGGACGGAGATGGAAAAAGAGCTTGTTTTAACAATCGATAAGAATAATAATTCAACTGTAAAAATTGCGTGGGATGGCGACACTTTGGGGACAGGTTATATTGAGCGCATCGATAGCAAACCAAATCAACTGATAAAATCCAAAGTTGTATTTTTAAAACCGTGGGAAAGCGAAGCACTCGATATTATGAAATTTCAGGCTCTCGACAGCACCAAAACAAAAGTTGTCTGGGGGATGGAAATGCATCTTGATTATCCGTTCGGGCGTTACTTTAATTTTTTCTACGATAAGATGATCGGAACAGACTACGAAAAAGGTTTAAAAAAGCTAAAAACATTATTCGAAAGCAAATAGGGTTTTCAGAATCTAATCAGTAGCGAGCTATCGCCATAACTAAGAAAACGATAATTCTGGGCTAATGCTTCATTGTAAATTTCCTGCCAGAATTCGCCAATAAATGCCGAGACAAGCAAAATTAAGGTACTTTTCGGGAGATGAAAGTTTGTAATTAAAGCATCCGCTGTCTTTATTTGATAGCCTGGGACAATGAAAAGTTTAGTTGTGCCTGTAATAAATTCAGTATTGGAGCTTTTAAGCTGTTTTAAAATAGCAGTAAATGCATCAACAAAAGAAATTTCCGGATACTTTTCGCTTAATTCATAAGGTTCAAATTGATTTAAGAAAACACTACCATCCAAGACATAGTTTTCATAGTGAGATTTCACTCCAATCCAATAGAGAGTTTCGAGAGTACGTAAAGTTGTAGTGCCAGTTGCAATAATTTTAGCACCAGAACCAATATTGGAAATTATATTTTCAATTGTAGAAGATGAGACGAAGAATCGCTCTTCGTGCATATCGTGCTGCTCTACATCTTTATCAATTGGGACAAAAGTGCCAGGACCAACGTGTAATATGAGTTCATCGAAAATAACATTTTTAGCTTTTAATTTGTCTATTACTCTGTCAGTAAAATGCAAGCCTGCAGTAGGAGCCGCAACAGAACCTTGCACACGGCTATAGACTGTTTGGTAACGATCTTCGTCAATAGCTGAGGCATCACGATTTATGTAGGGTGGAAGCGGGATTTTGCCAATTTCTGAGAGCACTTCTGCAAAAGATTTGTCTGGGTTGAAAGAAAATTCAACATCTGCGTAATTATCTTTGCGTGATAATATTTTAGCCGTAAGTATATTGTGCGAATCCTTGAGAACCATATTTTCACGAACATTTCGCC
The DNA here is from genome assembly GCA_036769265.1 of Kapaibacterium sp. (SeqCode). GTDB lineage: Bacteria > Bacteroidota > Ignavibacteria > Kapaibacteriales > UBA2268 > JAKIZO01. Next base: position 649 of record DAIPLL010000190.1, on the reverse strand, counting down.
CACCTACTATGCAGTTCCAAACACATTTGCCAGCTGTTTGCATTGTAAGCTGGGGATCTATCGATGGTTTTAACGGATGAACACAAAGTAGCTCGACTTTTCCTCCGGTGGATTTATTTAAGAAAATTCTTGCGTGAATGACTTTTGTTGAATTGACTAAAATCAAGGATCCTTCAGGTATGTATTGGTCAATTTCAAAAAAATTCGAGTGAATAATTTTTTGCGTTTTAGAATAAGCAACCAAAAGTTTGCTTTTATCACGTTCTTCAAGCGGGAATAATGCAATTTTTTCTTTTGGCAAATTGTAGTTGTATTCTTCTAAATTAATTTTCTGTATTTTCACTTTCTTTCCTACTTTGGATGTAAGTATATACAAAATAAGCAATAATTAAGACAATAATGATAGGCAAAAGTATGTTGCCATAGAGCGTCATATATTCATCAACTATTTTCCAGTTTTCACCAAAAACGTAACCTAAGTAAATTAGAATAGAATTCCATAGCAGAGCACTGATAAACGAAAGAATAGTAGATTTTCGCAAGGAAAGCAAGCTCATACCAGCAAAAAAGGCAATCACTGCACGTGTCCCCGAGAGAAAACGATTAGCGACGATAAGCCAGTCTCCCCACTATTAATTTATGCAACTTT
>DAIPLL010000189.1:585-2399 GCA_036769265.1 Kapaibacterium sp. (SeqCode) | reverse complement strand
AATATGCATCATAGCACTGCCCAATATCCAAAAGCCTTGGCAAACCAGCAACTTCGCCGAATTCATATTTGTTAAACCTATATTTACCACAAGCCAGTGTTAAAATTACTGTATCTTTTGGTGCACTTGTAGCAAATTCAGTGTAATAGTTACGTCCGCTTTTAGCACCATCGCAACCACCAATCAAGAAGAAATGCTTTATTTCGCCCTTTTTCACTGCATCAATTACTTTATCTGCAACGCCGAGCACAGCATTGTGTCCAAACCCTGTCAAAATATATTTTTCTTCACCATCTTCGGTAAAACCTTCGCAAGCGAGTGCTTCCTCGATTAGCTCGCTAAAATCATAATTACGAACATGACGAACTCCCTCCCAAGCAACAAGACCCGAGGTGAATATCCTTTTCTTATAGCTTTCTCTTGGCTTTTGTATGCAATTTGTTGTCATAAGTATAGCACCAGGGAATTCGTCAAATTCTTTCTCTTGATCCTGCCAAGCACCGCCATAGTTGCCAACAAGATGAGGGAATTTCTTAAGTTTAGGATAAGCGTGAGCTGGTAGCATCTCGCCGTGTGTATAAATATTAATCCCTTTCCCTTCTGTTTGCTTTAGTAATTCGTAAAGATCCTTCAAATCGTGTCCAGAAACCAAAATAGCTTTCCCTTTCACTGGCGTTATTCGCACTTTAGTTGGCACAGGATGACCATAAGATGTTGTGTTTGCTTTATCGAGAAGCTCCATCACACGATAATTCAATTCTCCAACTTTCAAAACAATAGGGATCAGCTCTTCTAACGTATGCTCATAGTTCATAAAGTCGATTACATCAATAATTTCATCAAGCAATGCTTCATCTGTGTAGCCAAGAATATAGGCGTGGTCTGCATAAGCAGCTAATCCCTTTATTCCATAAATAATTAGTTCTTCCACGCCTGCCACTGCCCGCCCAACCTCTTCTCTCCGTTTTTCAATTGAAATAGTTTTACCAAATTCAAGCATAAGCTCGTCATCATCAATATATTGAAATTTTTCTGCCTTTCTTAAATGTGGTTTATCTTCAATACGATTAAAATCTTTTCGAAGTTCATCAATCATTTCGGAAATCCGATGAGTAAAAGCTTTAACCCGCGCAGCATCAAAGTTTACATTTGTTACTGTTGTAAAAAGTCCTTCAATAACAGCAATTTTGTGTTCTAAGCGCACTTTCTCGCTGCCTTTCATCTTATTCAAATAATAAGCCAACCCTTTAATTGCAAACATTAATACGTCTTGAAAAATAGCTGTTTTGTTGTCTTTGCCACATACACCAACATTAGTATGGCAACCACCTTTTCCAGTTTGTTCACATTGGAAGCAATACATTTTTTTCTCCTAATTTTTAAACAAAATTTGTTTGTTAATTAATTCACCTTCTATGGATAGAGTGTGTTCTTCAATAGTAAGATTTTGCTTGCCCGAAAGGCGTGCCGCTTCAACGGCTATATAGCTGAGCCCACCGCAGCAAGGCACTTCAATGCGCACAACAATAACTTTAGGTATATCATTGTTGGCAAATATTGCAGCAAGCTTTGGTATATATGGATCAGTTCTATCTAATTTTGGGCAAGCAACCACAACGCTACGGTTTTTTATATAATCTTGATGAACATTTGCATTTACAATAGGTCCGCAAGTGGACATTATTACCATCTGGCGACCGTTAAAAAACGATGCAATTGGATTTACAAGATGCAACTGCACGGGCCATTGCTCTAAATGCGTCGATTGACGCGGTGATTCCTTTGGTTCTGTTTCGGCTGGCCGCTGTATTTCG
>DAIPLL010000189.1:0-575 GCA_036769265.1 Kapaibacterium sp. (SeqCode) | reverse complement strand
CCATTGACCCAGGACAACCACAAGCCATAGCAGGAGCAGGTTTTGCTTCATCTAAATCAATTTCAATGCCTTTTTCTTTCAAATACTCTATAGCTTGATTAAAATAAATCTCTTCATTGTGGTCTTTCAAATGTTTCAAATGAGCAATTAAGTAGTTTTTCGAACCGCTTGCGAGCATTTTTTCAACAACATTTATCTCATCATAAGGTTCAGCTTCTCGCTCTATTACTGTTATAGCACCTTCTGGGCATTCACCAATGCAAGCCCCCAGCCCATCGCAAAATATTTCATTAATAAGTCGCGCTTTGCCGTCTATTATTTGCAAGGCACCTTCGTTGCAAGCTGTTACGCAAATACCGCAACCATTGCATTTTTCTTCATCGATTTCTATTATTTTTCTCAACATTTTTTTTTATCCTTCTTTATAATCGGATAAAAATATCTGAATTTAGTTTAAAAACGGATAAAAAAATACGATATTTTTAAAAAAAAAATATTTTTTTTATTTTTTTTTAAAATGATTTTAGATTAACAACAATTAATAAAAAATAAATTGTTTATTTTAAATTTTTATC
>DAIPLL010000188.1:0-2423 GCA_036769265.1 Kapaibacterium sp. (SeqCode) | reverse complement strand
TTTAATAATAGGATTCAAATCATCTTGCTTCGGGAAGTAAAACATAGAATGTGCTACCATTAGCATCTTTGTTACGTTCAGCCCAAATTTTGCCACCATTTTTTTCGACCATTTCTTTGCATAAGATAAGCCCCAGACCAGAACCTTTCTCGTTGTTTGTGCCTAAGGTTGAATGATGTTTATCAATTTTGAAAAGCTTTTCTTTAATTTCATCGCTTATGCCAATTCCACTATCGATTACTTTAAGTAAGATTTTATTTTCGGCTTCATCTTCACTCGCCAAGATAACTTTACCAGCAGGGAAAGAGAATTTTATCGCATTGGTAATAAGATTATGTATGACGGAGGTAATCATTTGCTTATCGGCGAGAACAAAATGTTCAGGCAAAACATCGTTGACGAGAGAAATGTTTTTTTTCTCTGCATTAGTTTGGAGTATGTTAATAACATCGCTTGTTGTGCGTCGGAGGTTAACTTTTATTGGTTGCGGATTGAGACGTTTAGTTTGAATGCTTGCCCATTGGAGTAAGTTTTCAAGCAAATTATATTGATTTTTTAGAGTTTGGTGAATTTTCTTAATTAAATCAATAATTTCATCAGTTTGCATTGTTTCGCCTTCTTGGGATAGAAGATCGGTAAGCCCGAGAAGTCCGCTGAAAGGACCACGCAGGTCATGAGCAATGATAGAGAAGAACTTATCCTTAGTTGCGTTGAGCTCATGGAGTTCTTGATTTTGTTTGGCAATAAGGTCGCGTGATTTTTTTAGTTCTAACTGTGTTGAAACGCGAGCAATAAGTTCACCAGAATTGAATGGCTTGGTAACGTAATCGACAGCGCCAACTTCGAAACCTTTGATAATATCTTCAGGCTGAGCTTTAGCGGTAAGGAAAATCACAGGTATATCTTTTGTTTCGGGATTTGCTTTAAGTTTTTGGCAAACAGTAATACCGCTCATACCGGGCATCATAATATCGAGAAGTATTATATCGGGCTTGCTATATTCAATAGCTTCGAGAGCTTCTTCGCCATTGGTTGCGAAACCGACATCCAGACCTTTCTGAAGCAAGATATTTCCGAGCACCTGCAAATTTTCAGGTATATCATCAACTATAAGGACAGAGCCTTTATGGATTTCTTCGTTCATAATTATTGTTTTATATTTAACGTATTTATTTTATTAATAAACTGCTGAAAATCATTAAATAACGTAATAATTTTGTCAATTCTAAATGTATTTGCTTGCTTTATAATTTCTTTGCCATAAGTTTGAGCTTCTTCGATTTGATATTTATCGCCAAATTTAATCAATTTATCAGCAAATTGTTTTATTTTACTAACATAGAGAGATTTTTTGACAATATTAAACTCTGGCAAAATATTATCATTGAAATCAGCAATCATTTCAGAATTAATTTTTCCGAATAAATCACTTTGTATGTTTAATATGCTCGATGATTCTTGAACAATTTGCTGTTCTTCTGTATGCTGCAAGAAACGAGCAATCTCATTGAGTAATTGCTGCTTTGTAATGGGCTTTCGCAAGTATCCATCGAAAGTTTTTAATATTTCATCGACTTCTTCTTTAATAGCAGAAGCTGTAAGGGCAATAATTGGAATGTTAGAAGTGCTTGGATTAGCTTTGATCGCCTTATGAGCCTCGTAGCCATCCATAATGGGCATATGCAAATCCATTAGTATCACATCAGGAGTAAATTTCTCCAAAATTTCAACTGCCTCTTGACCGTTATTGGCTTCAACAATTCTGAAATTATAAGGTTTTAGAAAGTATTGTATAACCTGCCGATTGGTTTCAACATCTTCAACAAGCAGAATTTTCCCTTCTTTAAATTTATATTCAATATTTTGTTTTTGTTTATGCTCGTGTTTGGTATCAACACCAGCAGCAATGCGAACACCATAAATTTCAACAGTGAAAGTCGAACCCATACCGGGTGTGCTATCGAGAAAGATTTTACCACCCATCATTTCGGTAAGGCGCTTAGTAATTGAAAGTCCAAGCCCTGTGCCACCATATTTGCGTGTGCTTTGCCCTTCTTTTTGTTGAAAAGCTTCGAATATAATTTCCTGCTGAGATTTTTCGATGCCAATACCAGTATCCTGAACTTTTAGGACCAAGTCGATTTTGCTACCCTCCTTGTATGGATCCTTAGCTTCGACGCTAACACGCACCATACCTTTGTCGGTGAATTTGACAGCATTCCCGACAAGATTGAATAAGATTTGACGCAGACGAGTTTCATCGAGAAGTAAAGATTTTGGCAGCTTTTCATCGTAAAAAACGTCGAAACCGAGCCCTTTTTCGGTTGTTTTTATTGCAAATATATCTCTAATTTCATCAATTACAGAACGAAGATTAACAGCCTCGTATTTAATTTCCATTTTGCCTGCTTCAATTTTCGAAA
>DAIPLL010000034.1:0-12598 GCA_036769265.1 Kapaibacterium sp. (SeqCode) | reverse complement strand
CTCGTAACCTATGTAAAGCAAGGCAGCAAATTGATCGGAACCAAATACGTTATTCTTAATTTCAACTCCAGTTGGACGATTTGCAACGTGCTCTTGGAATAAAATACCACGTTTAGCATTATAGAAGATATTGTTTTCAATCTTTATATTATTATTTGGAGCAATAGGAGTAGCACCAATTGAAGTAGAGGCACCGGAGAATATACCAGCTGTGTTATAAAGGTTGATATCTTCTGTTGAAGTCACTAAAATTGTATTCCGAATTTCAATGTTTTCAGTACCTTGTGGGTCATCATTTGTCGATGCGAGCCAGATAGCAACACCAGTTGTTGAGCTTGTATTTAAAATACGTAATTTTTGATCGACACCATCAAAAGTAATATTATCAACACCATTGAGTTTGAATACAGCGCCATCGGGTACATTTGCAGAAATAGTTCTCAGTGATTGGGCATCGGTTGTTATTTTAACTTCGTGACCCGTACCAAAGTATTCTTCAAATTGGTTGATGTTAACTTGTGCAGGTTCTACTACATCAGAAATGGCAACAAGATTGTCATCACCACCGATTTTAGCACCATTTACATTTATTTCATTGAAGAATGCCGTAAATGTTGGGAAGTCGGCATTTGTTCCACTACCGATGTTATATGTACCGAGCAATACGTAAGGAGCAGTAGTAAATGAGCGAGCTTCGCTCCAATCAGAAACATTGAATGAATTTACAGCACGAACACGCCAATAGTATGTTGTTGTATAACCAAGCTGGAATGTCGCTGAGTTAGTTGTAATGACTTCGTTTTTAATAATATTAGTAAAGTAAGCATCAGTTGCTATTTGAATGCGGTAATGAGTAGCATCTGTTACCGATTGCCATGAGAAATTAACATTAGCAATTACATCAGTTGCATTATTGGCGGGTGCTGTAAGTGTTGGTATAGTGAGAGGAGCAACTGAAAATCCAAATCTTACATTTGGCAAACTCGAGCTTGCTATAAGTGAAGTTGGCATATTATTGTCGTCTCTTGCAGCACGATGGCGATTTGGAGTAACCGTTGTAAATGCATAAGTTGGGTAGCTTGAGATCCAAGCTTGGTTGTGCTTAACAACTAAAACAGCTAAATTACTTGTACCATTATATGCAAATGGTGTAGTTAGATTTACACTATGCCAACCAGTAGCCAAGTTATTTGGGAAAGCACCGTGATAAACACGAGTATATGTAGTAGTATCGTAAGTTCCAGATGCTAATGAATTATCGTTAGTGTGTTTCATAAAAATTGAAACAGGACCAATTGGGTTTAGATCAGTTCCACCAACTTTGTTGTAAGCAATTGAAGTAATTGTAACTGGCATGCCAATTTCAGAAGCTAAATAAATTGCCTCTGAAACACTCATATTATAATATCTATCGAGCGGATAAGACTGCCCAGAAGTTCCTGTTCCAATAGTTATAAATGGTGTAGGACTGCTTGCAGTTGTAAATGAGCGAACAACACTCCAAGCACTTTGATATTGGTTGTTGTAAGCTTTAACTCTCCACCAATAGCTTTGGTTGAAATCTAAACCATAGTATAAGTAGTTTGTGCTTGTAGTGTTAATTTCGGCAACCTTAGTAATTAAATATTGATCAGAATATATTTCTAAAATATAACCAGTTGCATCGATATTGTTTTGCCAAGAGAAATTGATATTTATATTCAAATCTGTTGCATTGTTTGCTGGCGAGATAAGCACAACAGGGAATATTGCAGGACGTACTTTAAGCTTGCGTGTTTCGGACCACAAACCTGTATAATTTGAGTTGAGACCACGAACACGCCACCAGTATTCTGTTTCGTAATTGAGTTCTACAGTTTGGCTAAGTTCAGTAGTTGTATTTGTAAAGTAAATATTAGTAAAGTTCACGTCTGTTGCAATTTGGATTTCATACTGAGTTGCATCAACATTAGAATTCCAAGAGAAATTTACCTGCTTAGGCAAATCTTGTGCATTATTTGCAGGTGAAACAAGTACAATTGGATAAATAGCTGGGCGGGTTGTAAATTTCCAAGCAGTAGTGAATTGGCTCTCATTTTGACTATTATATCCTTTAACACGCCAGTAGTAATCTGTTAAGTATTGCAAATTAGTTAATTGATATGATGAAGCAGTTGTATCGATTTCAACTAATATTGTGTTGAAGTTAGGATCAGTTGATACTTGTAATACATAAGCAGTAGCATCAAGTGCAGGCACCCAAGTAAGAGTAACAGAACCGATTGGATGATCAGTTGAATTGTTAGCTGGAGAGAGCAACTCTGGTTCGAGAGTTTCTATTTCGAGCACACTATTGCCAGTTTGAGCAGTGAGTGAACCGTAAGTAACAGTTGCGTAATAAGTGCCAGCATGTGTTGGATTTGTTGAGGAAATTGACAATGTATTGTTATTTATTGTAATATTATTTACTCCGCTTGTAATAGGATTATTGTTGAAAAACCATTGGTATGTAAAGCCAGGGAAATGACCAACAGGAACATTACGAACAATACCATCGCCGAAAGCTGATATAGCAGGAACAAAAGTCAACTCAAATGTAGCATTTGAACCTTTCTTAGTAAGTAGAGGCAAGTTAGTCTGGATGGTTATTGATGAAGGTTCGGCAATATCTGCACCAGCTAAGTTATTAACTGCATTGCGTGTTTCGCCATGAATATCAGTAGCTGGCATACCAGTGAAAATAGGTTTGCGTAAAGTTACATCAAGAAGAGATGTACCTTGAACAATTGGGTTGTTGTGTGCAATGAATGTTAAATTGCTATAAGTCGAATTAACATCGAAACCTAATGGAGCAACTGCTGTTTTATAAGCATCGAAAGTAGTGTAAGTTGTAGTTCCAAAAACAGCAAATACAGGTTTATTTCCACCATTGAAATAGTGGTTGTGATCAATTTGATAACCTAAGGTATCAGCATAAGTAAAGGCTAACCAGTAAATCGTAGATTGTGCACTTGCTGAAACATGGCTTGTCGCATTAATAAATATATTGTTGCGAGCTCTTATATTTTTTGCAGTATTTGTAGTAACAAGAACGGCAGCATTACGTGGATTTTGAGTATTTGGCTGTATTGTGCCAGCCATATTAATTGTATTATGATAAATGTTAATACCATCACAAGCAGCTGCTATTCTTATAGCAAAATCGTTATCACTGGTGCTTGTGTTATTCCAACCATAAGAATAGAAATTGGATAGCATATTATTTGTAATTGTCGCATTTGTAACATTTGCTGCGATATTAATACCCCAAGCACCATAACCAGATGTAGAGGTGTTAGAAAGACCTGTTATAATATTGCCTTCAATTACAGGATTTGGAATATTGCCGCTGGCAAGGTCAATAGCTGCCAAGTTTGGTGAAGAAGCAAGCACCATATTATAAATGTAATTGTTTTTGACTATCGGTGCATTGCAACCTTGTATAACAATGCCACGCACACGGACAGTCATTGTATCTAATGGATCACCAATTTCATTACCAATTATTTGTAAGCCGTTTATACCATTGCCAAGGATTCCAATGCCAGCATAAACTTTCTTAATTTTGTTATTTAAAATGCTTAAATTATGGCTTGTTGCATTATTGCCGCCAGCAATATCACGCAATATGATACCATTGACAGTGCTTCCTGTATTGACGGTACCAATAATATTTAGGTTTTTGATAGTAACGTCAGTAGCACCATTTGTTGAACTACCAGCAATATCAATTATATTAGTTGCTGTTGCGGTGCTAATATTTCGAACAGTTAGAGCATTCTGTCCGTTTAGGAGACCATCAATTGTAACCCTGTCAGCTTGATTAATTATAATACAAGAACCGGTTTTATTAAATGTTAATATTCTTGGAGCACCTGAAGGTTTAATTGTAATGGTAAAGCCACTGCCACCTTCTTCTGCTTGCTGATTTAGAGCAATAGCACCTGGTTCATCAATATCGGAGACAATTTCGATAATTAAGTTACCTGTAACAACGTTGTTATTAATTGCATTGAAAATACCATCTGTACCAGTTAGGTTTGTATAAGTTTGCCCAACCCCAACTTGGTATGTTCCAGAGAATGCAACTGCTATGTTATAAGATGTTGATACACCTGTAATTGGGAAATTAGTAGATGTTAAATCTGTTGAGTTTGGTGATGTTGCAAACGTTCCACTTGAAGTACCAACAACACCTGCTTCATCTTGTGCAATTATAAAATATTGGATCACATCACCAGCAGAAATACCACCATTGATTAATGAATTATCAATTGTAAATGTAAATTCTGTTGATCCTGTTTGGTTTCCAACTGTATATTTCCACCCATCAGTTGTATTTGTATTATCTATGAATGTATTTGCATTAGTTGATTTTTTGTAGTAAACACGTGGAAGGTTAGTTGTGCTAATACCACTGAGATCGGTTATTTGAGCAACTAAAGTTCTATTTGTTGTTAGTGCAGTATTCGCAAGTGGAGTGAATGAAATTGATGGAGCAACGACATCACCTGCATTTTCATAAGCTCCCAGTGTAGGAGCAGATGCTGAACGAACATTGCCAAGCAAATCCACTGTAACAGTAGAAATTGGTGTCCCCAAGCCAATCAGTGGCGAAGTTGTATATGGAATTAAAACTGTATTCGTATTAAATACAGGATCGAGTGAAACTGAGTTTGCATCTTGCGTTGTAATTGCTTGCCAATCTGTTAATGTAGGTCCATCGGCATTTAAATACCCTAAAACAGCTTGTGTGCCAGATGCATAATAGTCATTGTAGTTAATAGTTGTGCCAGTTGGTAATGTAGTTCCAGCTATGTATATTGCAAATGCCTTCGAACCTGTAAAACTAACTCTTGAATTTGAAAAAACGTTATTTCTTATATTCATACCTGTTGCAGAAGAACTCGAGACCAGCAACGCAGCAGAAAAGTTTGCAGCAGCATTTGTTGCAGTTGAAGTCCCATACAAATTCACACTATTATGGTAAATTTGATGACCTGTTCCACCATCGATTTTAATACCGGAAAGGAAATATAAAGTAGATGTTTTGTTAGCATTATCAAAAATACCAGAAATGGCATTGTTTACAATAACATTATTAGGACTTGTACCTGCTATTACTAAACCAGCAGCTATTACTGTTGTTGATGTAGAAGTTGAAGTTAAATTTCTGATAACATTTCTTTGTGTAGTTACCGATCCTGAACCTGTTATAAAAATACCATATATTGACGAGCTGCTTGTTATATTCTCAATTGTGTTTGATGTTAAGTTACTATTAGCACTACTTGTTAAATAAATACCATAAGTTGTGCCTGTTGTATTAGAATTGCGGATAGTATTATTAAAAGCATTGCCACTACTCGAGCTGGTGTAAATTCCATAGAAAGTTGTACTTGAGATATTTTCGAACAAATTATTAGATATACTGAACGTATTACTTGATGAGAGCAAATAAATACCATAAAAAATTGAAGTCGCTGTTATTGATCTGAAGATATTATCTGATATATTCGCACTTGTTGTTCCTGACATATATAATGGATAAATACTCCAACCCCCAGTAGTTGCTGTGTTTTCTAATATATTACCTGTTATTGTTGGATTTGTTGATGAAACAAAATAAAGATAATATAAGGTTGTTGATATATTAATTCTTGCAATATTATTGTTAACATTTGCTAAATTTGTAAAATTCATATAGATTGGATATGCTACACCGTGGTTAACAGTTGCATTGTTGCCAAAATTATTATTAGAAACAACAGTATTTTGAGCTAAACCACCTGAAATACCGTTAATTCTAATACCATAATAAACCGACCTGAATGTGTTGTATTCAATTGTAAGGTTGTTGATTCCACTTGCACCTGTTGTAAGAGTAGTTCCCGTTGCTCCTGCTAAAATACCATAAATAGAAGATGTAGTTGCAGTTGCACCAACAAAATTGACATATCTGATTGTGTTATTTTGCGGTCCATCACCTGAAGTTGTTTTAGTAAGACGAACGCAAACACCATTAGATGTAGCTGTACTCTGAATAGTAAGGGCAGGAGCTGAACCTGACATACCGATACGTCCATCGATAGTAACATAATCTGCGTCCTGGAGTTCAATTATACCATTTTGAACACTACTTGTTATCGTAGCAGTTGCTGTTGGATAAATGTTCACTTGCGAATAATTGGCTGAGCCAACTCCTGAAGCGTTGAGAACGGCTGTTGCAGTTTCAGTTGTGTTGCCGATAATCTCAACGTTAATGTTGCCTTGATGAGTACCAGCATTAATAGCATCGAACGCAGCTTTAAGTGTGCTATATTGGATACCGTCGATCATTACCTGACCGTAAGCACTCCCAAAAGCAATCAAAGATAATGCTATTAATAGTGAAAATCGTTTGAGAAGATTATACATAAAGGAACCCCTAAAATGTTGGAAATACTATATTTTTAAAAGTTTGCTTTTCATTGTAATAGATATAATTAGTAAAAGTTTCCTTTTTACCAGCAAATTAATTAAACATATTTTGAAATAGTTCTGAAATATACCATCATCCGATTGTTTTACATCAAATTTAAATATCAAAATAATAAAAAGCAAGATAAATCTATGATATACTTTAATATAATAAAAAAACTTTATATCGCAATATTATATTTATTTTTTATAAAAATGAAAGCTCGGTAACACAATAAACCAATGATTGAACCAATTACAGCGCCAGCTAAAACATCTGATGGATAATGCACACCACAATAGACTCTCGTGTATGCAATAAGTGAAGCAATAGCTAAAAATATGTACCAATATCTTCTGAAAAATCCAATCAGAACAACAGCAGCAGCGAAATTATTAACAGCATGCGACGAAGGAAAAGATTTTCCGCTGCCGCAGTTAATAAGTAGTCGCACATCAATAAGTTCGTGGCATGGACGTAACCTCCCGACAAGGGTTTTAATAACAGTGCTACTCAATTGATCTGATATTAGAACGGTTACAACAAGAATAAGCGCAACTATTTGCCCACGACGCCCACCTTTCCACATTAGGATGAACAGAATTATAGCATAAACTGGAATTAAATGCTTTTCCTTTGTAAGAAAAGGCATAGTTGCATCAAAAATTGGATTAATCAAAGTTTGGTTAAACAATTTAAATAAGTATAAATCTATACCAAATAAAGTTTCCATTTAAATTGAAATTTTCAAATTGTATTATTAATTTTGTAAGAAAAGAACGAGCTAAATTATGAATAAAGAAACAATTATACAAAATTTTTTATTAATTAAAAGTAGAATCGAACAAACTGCAAAAAAATTTTCTAAAAATTTTGAAAAAATAAAAATAATTGCTGTAAGTAAAACTCATACTCCACAGGCGATAGTGGCTGCTTATGAGGCTGGAGCTCGCATATTTGGTGAAAATTATGTCCAAGAGCTCACTGAGAAACAAAAAATTTTAGAAGAAAAAGGTATAATACCAGAATGGCACTTTATAGGGCATTTGCAGACAAACAAAGTGAAGTATATCGCTCCGTTTGTATCGCTCATTCATTCGGTTGATAGTGAAAAGCTGGCACTTGAAATTTCACGTCAAGCACAAAAGCATAACCGCACAATCGACATACTTATGCAAGTTAATACATCCGGTGAAATTTCAAAATCAGGTTGCGAACCTGAAGAATCTGTTGATTTAGCAGAAAAAATTATAAAAATTCCTAATATTAAGCTGCTTGGACTTATGACTATTGGCACTTTTTCGGACAATGAGACTATTATCCGACGCGAATTTAGATTGCTAAAAAGTATATTGGATGAGATAAATAGTAAACTTAGTATAAATTTAACTGAACTTTCTATGGGAATGAGCCATGATTTTGAAATTGCTATTGAAGAAGGCTCCACTATGGTTCGCATTGGTACGGCTATTTTTGGGGAACGAGATTACAGCCACTAATCTTTTTTGAATTTCTCTAAGAAGCTCTTTAATTTCTCGGGATCTTTCTCGATATTTTCAATTGCGTTACGTGTTTCTAAGCTCCCTTTTTCAATACCGAGCGAGCGGGCAATTTCGTTAAGACGAGACATTTCAATCTCGATAGTTTTGCCAAGTTCATCAATGTTTCGTTGCTTTATTTTTCTTTGCTCTTCAATTAGGTTTATTGCCATTTCGAATTTAGCTGATACAGGTTTCTTTGGTTGTGGTTTCTCCGAAGCAGGATTTGGTAAACTAATAGAGTCATTGCTTTCTTGTTGACTGGAGCGAATTTCTTGAATTATATTTTCAATTGCTTTTTGTTTCTCTTCAAATTTTATAGTTTCCTCTTTATTTTGGTTTGGTTCTTTCGGAAGAGATTTTTCAGATTCTTTTGGTTTTGAATATGCACGAGCTGCCATAAGCTTTGCAGCTGATTGAGAAGTTTTTGGGGGTTGCTTTGTTTTAGATTCTTTTTTAACAAATTTTTCTTGACTGGACTTAGTTTTTGCTTGCATTTGTTTCTGTCGCCATCGCAAATATAAATAAATCACAAGTAGAATTAAACCAAGGATTACGCCACCGACGTAGCTTAATATTTGCTTATAGATAGCTGGTATTTCATCTTCTTTTTTGGTTGTATCGGTTAGCACTTCTTGAAATTTTCGTGCAAGCTCTCTTGTATCGGTTCGAGTTTTGGCTGTATCGAGCTGAAGCTTTGGATTTAAAACTAAATGAGATACCTGTTCAAGAAAAATTGTGTCGTTTTCGATGATATTTGTAATTTGGATTTTTGGGATATAGTTCAGTCCAGTTTTTGCTTGAAAAAGAGAAGCATATTTGTTACTGCTATCAGATTGGTTTTTCAAAGCATAAATTTGAGAAATTGCAGCATAAAGATCGGGTATATCAACACCATTTAACTCAGCAAAGCGTAAATAGTGCAATGCAGAATTAATTTTGCCTTCCTGTAAAAAAATCAGTCCTAGATAGAAAGTAGAAAGTGCATCCTGCTGCAAACTTGCAGCGAAAAGTTCGTTACGAGCAACCTGAAGTACGCCATCTTCCAAAGCAAGAAGCCCTGTTCGCAGATGATCTTCTGCGGCAGTTAACTTATCCCAACGAAATACTTCAATCAACACACTGCGAGAAAATGGGAGCGGAACCGATGTATAACCAACTTGCTCATTATACGAAACAAAAACGGTTAGGATATTATTCTTAAGCTGGGCGTAAACATCATTAATTTTGCCACGTCCTTGCTTCATACGTGCAGTATCGGAAACAGTGCAATTTCTTAAAGTTAATATTACCTTAGTTTTGTCGTCTGAAAGTGAAGATTTATAATCAATTGGATAATTTCTAAAAAAAAGGAATACTCGATTGTTATCATCTATGGATATTTGTTTTAGCAATTGCTGACTTCTAAGTATACTAAAGTTCAGGAATATAAAAATTGTAAAGAGCAATATTTTTAAAACTTTTTTCACAGAACTTTAGCAATTGGTAATACAATTTTAAAAGTGGTGCCTTTGCCAACTTCGGAGGCAAAAGTAATACGACCTTTGTGATTTTGGATAATCAACCTTGAAATATAAAGATTTATTGCAAGCTTTTCAGTACCAGATTTTTTTGAAAAGTGTGGCTCGAAAATATTTGGGATATCTTCATCTGGAATACCTTCACCAGTATCGGCAATACTTATAGAGAAACGTCTTTCGCCTTGTTTGAAGCAACCGATAGTGATAACACCTCCATTTGGCATAGCATCTCGTGCGTTAAGCAAAAGATTGAGCAAAACGTGCTGAATCTGATTTCGAAAGCATTCGCAATATATTGTTTCTTTGTCCAGTGAAGTTACAATTTTAATATCTCTGTTGGCAATTTGGTAATGCAAAAATGAAAGAGTCTCTTTAATCAACTCTTGAATATTAACAATTTTCTTTTGTTCATCAGTTACAACTAAATTTTTGATGTATGAATTAAGATGATTTATTTGCGAGATATTTTCCTTAATAACTTTTGCTCTTTGCTCGACACTGCCGATTGAACGCTCGATCAAATCTAAATTCGCTTGAATTATTTTAATTGGATTTTCGATTTCACGTGCAACTACAGCTGATATTTCACCTACGGACACTATAAGTGATGTATGAACTAATTGCTGATTTAAAACATTAAATTTATCATTTAATTCGTTGTTTATTTTAATTAGAAATATGTTAAGAAGAGCATCAGCTATAATTTTCAACGCTTTCTCAAGCGATAGTATGAACTCATTTTCAATAGCATAATGTTGAATTATAGAGCTTGCAAGAAAAACACCAAAGCGATTACCAAATAGAATTATTGGGTAAATAAAAACAGAATTTTGTTTGTTAATGTTCTCATCTAAGTTTGGGATAACTCGCAGAGTGTTTTGCTCGAAAATCCAATCTATAATGCCTTGCTCTTCTAAGTGGTAAATGTATTTATCTAAGAAAGCAGAAGTTTCAGCTACAAGTATCGGTTTAAGTTCTTGATTCTTATCGTAGAAATAGAAATTACTTTCGATTGCAGAGGCGCACTTTACCATTAATTTATGAGTCCGCTCAGCAATTTCACGTTCTGTTGGTAAATTTGCTATAATTAAAGCTTCATTAAAAAGTGTTTCGATGAAATTTTCTTTTACAGATTGTGTTTTTGTAAGTTTTTGTTTGTAATTTTCAATTTCGTTTCTGAGAAAGTTAATAGTTTGCTCTAATGTAGCAATATATTCTAATTGCTCATTACCAAATTTTTGAGAATTTGCATCAAGATTATCTGAAAGCTTATGTTTTTTTTGATTTGCCATTAGCTTATTTTTTCTATAACATTAAATCAAAAATAAATTATTTTGCTTTAATATCAAATGATTATTTATTGAGAGATGTTATCTTTAATAAAAGAATCGATAAATTTATGGTCATTGTTAAGAAAATAGCAAAAGCATTTGAAAATGAAAGCTTTGCAATAATCTCCAATGCTCTTGATTTATAAATATCGTATTTTAAAAAAGGCAAATTATAAAGAAAAGCAAGCAACAATGTAAAAATAGCCAAACGAAATTCATCGATATGAAGAAATTCCAAATTGATAACAATTAAAAATGCCGATATTTTCTCGATGTTTATTCTAAATCGAGGAATACTTTTTCGAGCATTTATTATCATTATAGTTGTTGTTGGAATAATTGCAACGCTCAAGAGACCAATTATCAAAGCTCTATAATCATAGGGTACAATTACAATCAAAAAATAAGATATAATTAGTGGAAAAGTATTTGAGAAATATTTCCAATCTGCAGTTCCCCAAAGATTCAATATATCTTTTTGCTTATTCATTTAATTCTGGACTTAAAAGTTGATAAAGATAATCGATAAGTGAAATTATTGCAAAAATTGTAATAAAAAGCATTGAATAATAAACATAGTCCGAATAAATAATATTTTTTAGAAAAATTGCAGTATTCCCTTTTGAATTTAAATAAATAGTATAAAGCAAAAGCAAAAGATATATAAAAATCATCTGTAATGTTGTTTTAATTTTGGCAATTTTTGATGTTTTAATTTTTTTGTTAGATATTTTTATCAGTCTCATCATAGTTGTCAGGAAATCGCGTAATAGGACAATCACAACCATCCACAGTGGAACCAGTTTGATAATGACAAAAGCAATGAAAGCAGAAGTAGTTAGAAATTTATCTGCAAGTGGATCTACAAATGCACCCCATTCGGATGTTGCATTCATTCGACGAGCAAGATACCCATCGAAAAAGTCTGTAAATGCAGCAACTGCAAACACGATAGTTGAAAGCAGCACAAATTCACGGGTATTATAAACAAAAAAAAACAAAGAAAAGTGGAGCTGCAATTGCTCTGAAAGTTGTCAGTATGTTTGGAATTTTCTTAATCATTATAAATATTTTTCAGCTATTTTAATAATTTCGGTAAAACTTTCGCCTTTAAGAGATGCACCACCAATAAGTCCACCATTTACATTTTCTATGGATAAAATTTCGTCAGCATTTTTTTCTGATAGACTACCACCATAGAGCAAATAAACATTTTTAGCATTTTCGCCATATTTTTCAATAAGGTAACTGCGTAAAAAGTCGTGAGCTTCCACAACTTGTTCCCGTGAAGCGGACACACCTGTTCCAATTGCCCAAACTGGTTCGTATGCTATTACAATTTTATTAATACTTGTGAAGGGAGCTTCTGCTAAATCCTGTTCTAATTGATTTTTA
The DNA here is from genome assembly GCA_036769265.1 of Kapaibacterium sp. (SeqCode). Lineage (GTDB taxonomy): Bacteria > Bacteroidota > Ignavibacteria > Kapaibacteriales > UBA2268 > JAKIZO01. Next base: position 336 of record DAIPLL010000034.1, on the reverse strand, counting down.
AGCACTTGAAAAGTTTCTCCACGATTGCGTTCGTCCAATGTTTCGCCAATGCAAAGGATTGGTGTAAGATTGTGCTGTAAAAGAGCAAGTAGTTTTTTATTTATTAGCTCGTCCGTTTCATTGAAATAAGCTCGGCGTTCAGAATGACCTATAATAACATAGCGTACACCGCAATATTCGAGCATAGGGATAGAAATTTCACCTGTGAAAGCGCCTTTTTCTTCGTAATAACAGTTCTGGGCACCAAGCAATAGTTTTGTATTATCAATCATTTTGCCAATGGTGAATAAGCTGGTAAATGGTGGACTTATTGGTGGTGCATCTCTTAAAGGCGAA
>DAIPLL010000187.1:0-2434 GCA_036769265.1 Kapaibacterium sp. (SeqCode) | reverse complement strand
ATATAATTTAAATGAATATTTAATAAACTTTAGCTTTAATTATCAAAAATCTGAAAATCAGACCAAAAGCGTAAAGAGCAAAATTATGCCTTTAAGACCGGAGTTTATTACTAATTTAACTTTATCGCATTATTTTGATTCTGGCATAGGTGGACACATACAAATGCAATCTTATTTTAATCAATTTGCTTATAATGCAGATAAAAAGTTATATTTTAAACTACCGGATTATAATTTATTAAATGTTTTAATTTCGTATAAAATTTTTAAAAATTTAAGTTTAAATGCAACTTTTTTGAATATCTTAGATGAACTTTACTACTCTGATTGGGGCTATCCACAACTTGGATTTAATTTTAATTTCGGTATTAGATTAAATTATTGATTTTATAATGAAATTAATTGCGATTACAGGTGAAAAGCAAACAGGCAAGACTACTCTAATTCAATTAGTAATGGAGGAATTTAAAGACAAACACATAACTGTTTGTGGATTTATTAACGTGCCTATAATTAATAATAATAAACTTGAAGGATTTGATGTGTTAGATTTAGGAACAAACCAGAAGCATCCACTTGCACGTGCAGGCGTGCAGACTTTAATCAAGACAGCCAAATTCGGATTTTATGAGAATGTTTTTAAATTTCAATTTAATTTAATTTATTCTGAAACTAAATCGAAATCAATAGTTTTATTAGATGAAATAGGTATTCTCGAACTGAAAAATTTGGGTTGGCATAAACTTGTTTTGGATATTTCTTCTAATAATTACAAAAGTGCTCTTATAGTTATAAGAAAAAGCATTTTCTTCGAACTGACTAAAAAATATAATTTGAAGTATAATATTATAATTGATTTAGATTCCATTGATTTAAATTTTGTAATGTTAAAACAAAGAATTGTGAATTTTTTAATGTAAATGGAAAATACCTGTTTTGCTATATTATCCGGTGGTAAGAATTCGAGAATTGGATGTAACAAAGCCTTTTTAGAAATAAATGGCGAACCAATTATTAATAATATTCTACGAATTGCAAACAAATTCCCACAAAAAATGATTATTACTAATGAATTCAAAGCTTATGAACATTTTGGTTTAGATATGTTCAGGGATTTTCATCAAAATAGGGGACCGATAGGTGGTATTCATTCTGCTTTAATACATTCTAATTTCGATAATGTATTTATCATTTCTTGTGATATGCCGTTTATTACTCAAAAAACCATTCAAATAATATTGGATAATCACCGAAACTCTCTCATTTCGCTACCGATTGTGGGCGATAAAATACATTTTGTTTGTGGTGTTTATTCAAAAAAAATTTTTAAAAGGCTTGATGATTATTTATTAAAGGGTATGACTTTACCATCTGAAAAAAATAGATATTTTGCTTTATATCAATTAGAAAAAATGTTCGAAATAAATTTAATTGAAATTAACAAATTTATGATTGATGAACAAGAATTTATTAATATTAATACGATGGACGATTGTCAGAGAATCAGATAAAAGATTGGTAATTACATAAATATGTTTTTATAATTATTTAAAATAAATCAAACAAATAAAATACGAAGACAAAATCATACAATCCGACTGTTGCCGGCAGAAGTAGAAGATAATGCTATTAAATTATCAAAAGGCTGCTCTAAACCAAGTTAAAGCAGCCTTTTCTATTTACTTTGTGATATTTTTTAATTAATTTATTTGAAATTTTAATGATATTATATCTCTATATCTCAATCACGTTGCATATATTTCCTGCACCAATTGTAATAAAAACATCGCCTTCTTTCAATATTTTTGGCAATTTTTCTCGAAGTTCGTTCAAAGTTGGAATATATAGCACATTCTTGTGCCCGTATTTTACTGCTGCATCAGCAATGAGCTTGCCACTTACACCTTCGATAGGTTTTTCCCGAGCAGGATAGACATCCGTGATTATAACTAAATCTGCATCATCGAAAGATGCCGCAAATTGCTCGTAAAGATGCTGAGTTCGTGTGTAAGTGTGCGGCTGAAATGCAGCAACAATTCTACGATTCCAACTACTTCTTGCTGCTTGCAATGCGGCACGCACCTCAGTCGGATGGTGGGCGTAATCATCCACATATATAATACCGTTTTTTTCTCCTTTAATATCGAAACGGCGATACACACCTTTAAATTCCGCAAGTGCTTCTTTTATCACCTCGAAATCAATTCCAAGCCCGCGAGCGACAGTTATAGCGGCAAGTGCATTTTTTAAATTATGCTCGCCAGGGATGTTAATGGTAATTTCGCCTAATTCAGTGTTGTTTTCGTAAATTATAGCTTTTAATTGCCGATTTTCTTGGATAATTCTATCTGCTCTTATGTCGCAATTTCTTGAAAATCCATAAGTTTTATTTTTTTTGTTTATTTTCGAGTAAAGGGATTAAACTCCTTTGTCA
>DAIPLL010000186.1:0-2438 GCA_036769265.1 Kapaibacterium sp. (SeqCode) | reverse complement strand
ATTCGAGCGAAAAGAGTTCCCGATTAATTTCTTCCTTACCCCTGAAAATCACAATACAAAACGTGCAGCAGCTCGTGATGGGAACAAAAACTTCTCAAAAATGATTTGGACTGTATTTTCGTTCTTGCCTGCGATAAAATTCATACACAACGGATTTGAGCTTTGCGAAACTGCCCCTGTTAACACTGGCTTGGGCTTCTCGGACGCAGAGATTGCAAGCCATCCACCACAAAATTTGCCGCTTTTTTCTGCTGCAACTCTAAATTGGAATGAACACAACAACATAATATATCATATTAAAGCTGTTGAAAAAATGACTTTGTTTTTGAAAAATCACTTAAATAAAACAAATTTTGCAAATTTGAAATTAATCGAAACAAACGAACACATCTTGGCATTCTTGGTTGATGAAAAAATTCTTTGCGTTGCGAACTATTCAAATGACGAACAAGTTTTTGCTTTCGACGCTATCAAAAATGAATTGCTGCAAGAAATAGACATTTACAGCTTGAGAATATCAAATACTGAAACAAAGGTAAAACTTTTACCTTTCGAAGCTAAAGTGTTTCTTATTGAATAGTTTTTAAGAATTCGTTATTATCAATATGCCAGCGGATAGTTTGCTCGAGCCCGTTTTCAAAATCAACTTTTGGCGTCCAATCGAGAAGTAACTTTGCTTTGGAAATATCGGCACCAGTTTCGTTCATATCAGCATTATGGAAGTCTTTGTAAACAATTTTTGCTTTTTTGCCGAGCTTTTGCTCGATTAGCTTGATCATAAAATTAATTTCAATTGGTGTTTTTCCACCGCCCAAATTTATAATCTCGTAACCAACATCCTTTATAGAGGCAACGACTCCTTCGGCAATATCCTGAATGTATGTAAAATCCCGTTTTTGAGTGCCATCGCCGTAGATGACAATTTCTTGCTCTTTCTTAATCTTTTCGATGAATTGAAAATAACTCATATCTGGACGCCCAGCTGCTCCATAAACTGTGAAAAAACGTAATACTGAAACATCAATTCCATAAAGGTGATGATAAGCATATGCAATTAGCTCGGCGGACTTTTTGGTGGCTGCATACGGTGAAATCGGTTTATCCACCTGCATATTTTCTGTGAAGGGAACTTGCTCGCCTGCATAAACAGAGCTGCTCGAAGCAAGTACAAATTTCGGGACATTGTATTTTGCCGATAGCTCCAGCAAATTCAAAGTGCCAATAAAATTAGTCGTTGCATAAACAAATGGATTATCTATACTGGCACGCACACCTGCTCTTGCGGCAAGATTTATCACTGCTGAAAATTTATTTTGTGAAAAAATATTTTCTAAAATTTCAAAATTTTCAATGTCTAATTTATAAAATCTGAAATTATCGAAGTTCTTCAATCGTTGTATCCTATATTCTTTAAGTTTAGGGCTATAATAATCGTTTAAATTATCGACTCCGTCAATTTCAGCTCCAGACTGCAAAAGCAATTCGCAAACTTTTGCTCCTATGAAACCAGCAGCTCCCGTTACTAATATTCTGTTTCTTGTCAAAGCTCAATTCCTTTTTGTAAAAGAAAATCTCTGATTTCTATTGCCATCACTTGCCCGTGACGACCAATTTCATCCGAAAAGAAAATATCTATGCATTCTGAATAATCTAATTTTTTGTTCGTTTCGGTGAATAAATTAGTTATTTTTTGCATCAATTCTTGAAAATTGTTTACTCTAAAAGTATATCTCTCGAGTAAATCATATATATCTTGTGAAAGACGTCCTTTTGGTGGCAGCCTGAAAGTTAGAATAGGTTTGCCTGTTATCATAAATTCAGCAATTATCGAGCTTGTATCGGCAACGAATGCATCAGCTATCAAGATGTACTTATAAATATTGTCGTAATGATTAATAAAATGAACATTTGGAGTTGATTTTATTTGTTCGATTATTTTTTTGGAAACCCAAGGATGAAGTGTTACAAAAACATTATATTTTTCAGTAATTTCGGACAGTTTATCATACCAAAAATCAACACCCGAAAGCCCCGAACTATCCCAAGTAGAGGAAAAAAGAATTGATTTCTTGCTCGGATCGCAAATTTGCTCTTTTAATTTTATTGCTTCGCAGATGTAATTTTCATCGAATAAAGTATCGCACTTTGGAAAACCACCCCAGCGAGCATTATGTATTCCAATTGCCTTTGCTTCTTCGACTTCCTTGTGCGATGTGAAGAAAAATAGATCAAATCTATTATATTTTTCGGCAGAGATAAAGCTTTTGAAATGATATGCACCGTGTCGCATCCCAATTTTTAGAATTTTTTTGCAAGGGAAAAGGTGCAGACTGTGGCGAGCCATAATAATAACGTCAGGGAATTGTGGATAAATACTGCATTTTATGTTATATCGTTTTTTTAGAGTTATGGCTAATGATTTGCTTTTAGCGATTATT
>DAIPLL010000185.1:0-2449 GCA_036769265.1 Kapaibacterium sp. (SeqCode) | reverse complement strand
CGCGGTCATTTAGTATCAGGTCCGAATGCTGGAGGCAAAACCGTTGCTCTGAAAAATATTGGTCTAAATATTTTACTTGCACTATCAGGAATTTTCCCTCTTGGTGAGTGCAAACCCAACTATCGGACTGGTTTTTCGACTATTGGCGATAATCAATCAATTGAAAACGACCTTTCTACTTTCAGTTCGCAGATGTTCCAAATCAAAAGCATATTGGATGCCTGCGATAAGTACTCGCTTGTGCTAATCGATGAAATTGGCTCGGGAACGGATCCACAGGAAGGTGCTGCTCTTGCTGCTGGGATATTGGATACTTTTATTGAACTAAATCTATTTTTTGTTGCTACAACTCATCAATCATCATTAAAAACCTATGCATTGAACAAAGAAGTTATAGCAAATGCTTCATTGGAATTCGATGAAGAAAAATTTAAACCAACATACATTTTTTTAACTGGCATACCGGGCAATTCCTATGCTTTTTCCTTAGTTGAAAACATTGGTTTGCCGAAAATTGTTATCAACCGTGCAAGAAAATATCTCGGCGAACGCCACTCCGAGCTCGAGCAAAGCATAGCTATCCTGCAAAAATACCGTGCCGAAGCAGTTCGTTCTCGCAGCGAAGCAGAAGCTTTGAAAGCCAAGCTCGAAAAAATGATCAAAGATTATGATGCCCGCAGCAAAGAGCTAAAGATCAAACGTAAAGAAATTCTCGACAAAGCTAAAACGGAAGCTCTTTCGATTTTGGATAACGCTAATGCTCTTGTAGAAAACACAATTCGCCAGATTAAAGAGCAAAACCGTGCTATTTCTGAAATCAAACAAGAATACAAAGCTCAAAAGCAAACTTTAGAAAAAGAGGTAAAAAAAATTGAGCTAAATGAGCAGAAATCTGCAAAATCAACTCCTGTAACTTTATCTGTTGGGCAAAGCGTTGCACATTGCGATAATCCTACAAATGTTGGTATTGTCTTGGAATGCAATGATGAAGAAAAAATTGCTCTTGTTGAAATCAATGGCTTAAAATTTAAGCTCCCATATACAAAGCTAATTATAGCTGATCCAAAAGAGAGCAAATCAAGCGTTCCAATAGATTACATAAAATACGATGCTGTTACTAAAATTGATTTGCGTGGTATGCGTGCTGATGAAGCTTTGCGCACTTTGGATGAATTTATCGACGATGCATTATTGAACAACGTGGATTATGTAACTATTTTGCACGGCAAAGGCACTGGAGCATTGAAGCAAACTATTCACGATTTCCTTTCTCGCCATCCGTCGATTGCTTCGTTTCGCCTTGGTGAACTGGTTGAAGGTGGTGCTGGTGTTACTATTGTGAAATTCAAAGAATGACGAAGCAAAAATCTAATAGAGCCAGTCTTTATCTTAAAACTATTGCTTTTATCAAGCCGTTTAAGCTTTTGCTTGTTTACTCTATTATTTTGAATTTGCTATTTTCATCGTTTAATACTCTTTCGGTTGCTCTTATTAAACCTGTGTTCCTGATACTTTTCAAAACCGAATCAGTAACCACAAATAAACATACAAATTTAAATTTTTTAGAAAATCTAAAAGAAAAGTTCTTCGATTTTTTGATGTCGCTCATAGTTGTTGATGATATTTATTGGACACTTGTTCGATTTGGTTTTCTTATACTGATAGTATTCTTTTTGAAAAATTTCTTCAAATACTGGAATGCTGTTGTGATGTCCAAATTTGAAGAAGGAATAATTAAATCAATTCGAGATAAAATTTTCGAGAAACTCACATCATTATCAATAGATTTTTTCAATCGCAGCCGTCAAGGCAACTTAATTTCCATAATAGCAAACGACGTTCAGGCTGTAAATTCAACAATGATCTCCTCCTTTTCGATAATTTTGCGAGAAGGTTCGCAAGTGCTATTCTTTTTGTTATTTTTACTTAGCATATCGGCTGAACTGACCTTAATTGCATTTTCATCAAGTATTTTTAGTTTGACAATTGTTCGTGCTGCAAAAAAATATCTGCGTCGCTATGCTTCACGTATGCAACAAGCACTTGCAGATTATACGGGCACTCTTTCCGAGATTATTTCTGGTATTAGAGTTGTGAAAGCATATAATGCTGAACGTTTTGCAAATGAAAAATTTCGCAAAGACAGCGAACGCTATGTAAAATCAGCAGTTAAGCACAAAATGATTGTAACTATTATCCCAGCAATAAACGAAATATTCGCTATCTTTGCTCTGACTGTAGTTCTTGTTGTAGGTGCGATGAAAATTAACAACCAAGTTATGACGCCTGACGATTTAATGCTTTTTCTTTTTACACTTTTTTCAATAATGGCTCCGCTTGCTTCAGTGATTAATCAAATTGTGCAATTTCCACGGGGGTTTGTTTCTGCTGAGCGGATATTTGATGTGCTCGATACCGAACCAACAGTCAAGGATGGCACTCTCGAATT
>DAIPLL010000184.1:0-2476 GCA_036769265.1 Kapaibacterium sp. (SeqCode) | reverse complement strand
TATTTCACCTTCACCTTGCACAAAGAATTTTATATTATTGTTGGCAGTTGGTACTGTCAATCCATCTTTATCAACAACTCTAACAGTAATAAACGCTAAGTCTTTTCCATCCGCTTTAATATTATCTCTATCAACAGATAGTACTAAACCTTCTGGTTCATCAGTCGTTCTAATAATTTTCTCAGCCCATTTGTAGCCATTATTATATGCTATTGCTTTAACTTCACCCGGTTCATAAACAACGTCATCCCAACGTAAACGGTACTCATATTTTTTTTTCATTTTTCTCCCAAGCGACTTTCCATTAAGGAATAATTCAACTTCGTCGCCAGAAGTAAATATGTGAATAGGAGTAATTTCACCTAAACGTTCTGGCCAATTCCAATGAGGTAAAATATGAACCATTGGTAGTTCCGGTAACCACTTGGATTGATATAAATAGAAACGATCTTTCTTGAATCCTGCAAGATCTATAATTCCGGAGTATGAACTTCGTGAGCTATAATATGGGGTTGGTTCTCCGATGTAATCCCAACCAGTCCAAACAAATTCACCGGCTACAAAAGGATGCCGATCAATTGAAGCAAATACTAAATCTGCCGATGAGCCGAAATCTGATGAATGTAATTCATATGAACTAACATGCGAAATCTGTGAATCGCCTCCAAGTCCATCTCTTACCGGAGCGCTTTTTTTTGTTGTTACCGGAAATAAATAAATTCCTCTACTGCTTAGTGCCGATGCGGATTCACTTGTAACAATTACTTTGTCCGGAAATTTTTCACGAAAGGGTTGGTATTGAGGAGCTGTACGAATTCTGTCGGTTCCTTCAAACATTGGGTCTTGGCGAATACCTTCACCTTGGTAATTAAGACTAATTACATCCATAACTGCGGGGAAAGGCATATAAGGTTTAGCCCAGTTCATTGCACTTGTTGTTGGACGTGTTGGATCTTCTTCGGCAACAATATCATGTAAACGTTTTGCAAGTGCTGCTCCCTCAGTATCTGTATATTGTTCTCCAACTTCATTTCCAAAACTCCACATAACAATTGATGGATTGTTTCTATCCCGGCGTATAAAAGAACGTAAATCTTGTTCATACCAGTCAGAAAAAATAAGATGAAAATCGTGAGGGGTTTTTTTCATTTTCCAAGAATCAAAAATTTCATTAACAACAAGAAAACCCATTTTATCCGTCAACTCTAATAATTCAGGAGCCGGTGGATTATGTGCCATACGAATTGCATTGCAGCCCATCTCGCGTAAAATTTCTAGTTGTCGTTCTGCTGCTCGCGTATTAAATGCCGCACCTAAAGCACCCAAATCGTGGTGTTGATTTACACCTTTTATTTTTATTAGTTCATTGTTAACATATACACCGGCATTCGGATCAAACTTCAGAGACCGAATTCCAAAAGGAGTTTCATATTGATCTATTATCGTATCCTCTTTCCATAAGGTTGTTATTGCTATATATCTATTTGGACTTTGTGTAGGTGGCGGACCCCAAAGCTTTGGATTATTTAAAATAACTGAACTATTTACATTAGTTTTTCCTCCGGCAGAAATTTTTCGTTCTATTGGTTCAAAGGCAACAATTTCATCTCCGGTTTTACTTCCGTTATTACTTAATTCAAATATTTGAGTTACTAGTTTTACAAATTCATCTGATTTGGAATTATTATCAACTGTAATTTCTAAATTGATTTTCGCAGATATCTCTGATACATCTTCGAAAGTAATATAGGTCCCCCATTGAGAAATATGAATTGGATTTGTTTTGGTTAACCACACATTTCTATATATCCCTCCTCCAGGATACCATCGGGCAGAATGATTCGGATTATCTAAACGAATTGCTAATTGATTTTCTCTTCCGTGAATTATATATGGTGTAAGATCCAAACGGAATGGATTATAACCATAAGTCAAGCCACCAACAAAATAAACATTTAACCATACAATTGCATAAGACATCGCTCCATCAATATCAAGAAAAATAGATTTAGTGGCATCCAATTCAGAAATATTTATTTTCTTACGATACCAAGCTACTCCATTACTTGGAAGACGACCCATACCTCCTCCTACTTCGGGATTTGGTCCCTCAAAAAAAGGTCCCTTAATTGCCCAATCATGTGGAAAATCTACAGATTCCCAATTACAAACATCAAAAAATTCATGACCAAAAGGGAAAACACCTCCTGGGTTCCCTACCGGACGCAGATGATGTTTTACCTTATCTTTTAAAAAAATATTTCCAGAAGGTAAAATCCAAGGTTTAAGTACCAATTGTTCACTTTTCAAATTTTGAGCTTCGGTAGGTTTCGAATCTGCTGGTTTATCGTCTTTAAATTCTACAATTTCCGGACGAATATTTATAATCTGTTTTTTCGGTTTAAGGTTAACTAATATTAAAAAGTGGCTACCACTGTACACTTAAATCTAATAATATTACTACGATTTATAGCAT
>DAIPLL010000033.1:0-12754 GCA_036769265.1 Kapaibacterium sp. (SeqCode) | reverse complement strand
GTTATCATAGAAAAAAACATGTTGATATAGTAACGCTGCAATCATCTCTTAAAGAGCCATTTTTCGTAAAATTGAGTTCAGCCGTTATAGTCCTTAATGTAGCAGCAGAAGGTGCATCTGATAGAGCTGGCATTAAAGTTGGTGATATAATTACCAAAATCAATGGACGGAGCTTTAGAAACTCTTATGAAGCAAATGAATTAATGTTAAAATCAAGAACTCCCGAAACTGAATACGAAATTTTGCGAGACGGTCAAACTTACCGAAAAAAAGTGGAATTAGCAAAATACGGAATTTCTTTCTCGCATTTGATCTTTTTCTTTACAGGGCTTCTTTTTATTGCAACAGGTTTTTTTATTGGTTTTTTTAGACCACAATTTTTCTCAGCCAGAATTATTAGTTTTGCTTTTTTGTTTATTGGAATAGCAATCAATGGTAAACTTAATCCATATTTATCTTTTAGCACTGATATTTCATTATATTATATCTCTATAATTGCTCTTTCAAATTTAACAGGAATTTTTGGAATAGCAATTTTTATACATAGCTTGTTTTATTTTCCAATTGAATTGAAGAATTTAGCTTATGAGAATAAAGTATTAATACGTTTAATATATATTTTAAATGCTTTGTTTTCAGCTGCAATTCTTTCAATTATAATAACCAATATAAGTAATCCAATATTATTAAGCATAATCTCATACAGTATTGGTCTTACAGATTTAATAATTATACTTATAATCTTTTATAAAATAAAAAAAGCTAAGCTGCCACATCAGACAAAATCTATTATAAAACCAATACATTATTCGATTTTAATAAATATTATTATGATATTTATTTTACCAATTTTTCTATATTTTAAGTTAAGATATTTCACATATTTAAACTTGTTACTTCTGCTTATTCCGCTTTCATATATCTACACAATTGGGAAATATAGATTACTTAATCTCGATTTACGAATACGAAAGAACAATCAATACATTATTTCAGTATTTTTCATTAGGTTAGCATTTGCAGTAATTTTCTTTGTTTTGGTTTGGTATTTTGCACATATAAATTTAGATTTTCCAAATTTGCATTTTACAGGTACATCCATTGAAGTGTTAGAAAAGCCATTAAAAGCAGAGTACAGAATATTTTATAACACATTTCTGAGTATTATTTTGTCTTTTGCATCACTTTTTTATTTGTTAAGGATTTACAAAAAAATTATCACAATTATAAATAAGAAATTTTACAGAGCAAATTTTGATTATAAAAAAATAGCAATCGATATAAACCATATTTTACAAGAGAATATATCACTTGATAATTTTATTAAATTCATTTCAAACAAAATTAAAGAAAATTTAATACTTAGAAAAGTTTGCATTGTTTTATTTGATAATTGTTATATTAGCTGCGATGAAGAAGTTTCTCGGGAGATTAAAGATTTAATCAGTAATCAAGGACACATACTAACAAATTCATTACAAAATTTTGAAACGACATTTAGAACTGAATATTTGCCAGAAAATATTAGGGAGAAATTTGAAAGCGACGGATTTTCATCAATAATACCGATAAAGCATAAAGATAAACTTTATGGTATTGCTTTGATCGGTGAAAAGTTATCGGAAGAGCCAATTGATAGCGAGGATTTTCATCTTATATTATCACTTTTGAACCAATCTGTTATAATAATTGAAAACCTAAAGCTATACGAGGACTTAGCTCAACGTGAGAGAATGAAACACGAGCTGGAGCTAGCACGAAAAATTCAAATGTCGTCATTACCACAGAACTTGCCAAATTTGCATAGTATTAAAATAGGAGCAATCACAATTCCAGCATTCGAAGTAGGTGGTGATTTCTATGATTTCATTTTCAAAAAGGAACACGAGATCACAGCAATTGTTGGCGATGTGAGCGGTAAAGGTGCATCAGCCGCACTTTATATGTCGAAAATTCAGGGAATAATTCGCACTCTTTCTGAATTTGATCTTTCGCCAAAAGAATTGCTAATTAAGAGCAATAAGCTCTTGCATAGATATATTGAAAAGAATGCTTTTATTTCTGTACTTATTACTAAAATAAACACTGATGAAAATAAAATTACAGTTGCTCGCGCAGGACACTTGCCGCTTCTTGTTTATTCTGCAGTAGAAAAACGAATGCTTGAGTTAAAACCAAAAGGTTTAATCTTAGGTGCAAGCTCGTATGAATTTTTCTCCTCGAATATAGAAGAATACGAATATGAATTTTCGCAAGGAGATATTTTTATATTAGCGACCGATGGCGCAATTGAAGCAAGAAATAATAATGATGAGTTTGGAATTGAGAGATTAAAAGCTGTTATTTCTCATTTTAAATATTTAGAACCTGATGATTTAATTCATCAAATTTTAACAGAAATATATAGATTTTCAAATAAAGAAACTTTCGATGATGATCTTACAATTGTTGTACTCAAATGCATTTGATATTTAATATTTAATATGATTTATTTATTTTATATTTATGAAACTAATATTAAAAATATTGTTAATATTACTAATAACTTCAATTGGATATAGTCAAAGCCGTGAAAAAGTTCATATTGAACAAAAAAGTAGCGGTATAATCGTCAATATAACTGATTTATATGCAAACTGCTCTGCGAAATATCAGTCGTCTATAGAAATAGAGGACAATCAAATATTTGTAATTTTTTTTGATATTTCCGCTCAAAAAGCTCGCTGTAATTGCTTAATTGACTTAATAATTCAAGCAAACCAAATCCCAAGTGGAGAATACAAACTTGTCATCAAGAAAAACGAATTCAAGAAATTTGGATATGCTCGTGATACTTCATTAATTTTATATACGCAAAACATCAAAATTAAAGCTAACAACGTTCGAATGCTCTCTACTAATATAATCGAGCAATCTGAATGTAAAAAAACAACCGAAAAATCAAATGAAAAAAGTTATCTTAAAGAAATTGTAGTTAGCCCAAATCCTGCTAACTCAACTTTTAATTTGACATTAGAATTACAAGAAGATTGCGATGCTACTATACAGCTTTTCAATATGCTCGGCAAGCAAGTATTTTCGACCAGCAAAACAGGTTTAAGTAAAGGAATAAGCAACATTTCTATATCTGTAAAAGATTTAAATCCTGGAATATATATCGGAAAAATAACAACAAGCTACGGGAAAAGTTATAACTTCCGACTTACCTGGTCTAAATAATTACAGTATATTTGCAACGTATTTTGCAATAGCAAGTGAAGCAGTAAGACCTGGTGATTCGATCCCAATCAAATTGATGAAACCATTCAAATTTCGTTCGGTTTCATTTTTAATATAAAAATCTCTGAAACTCTCTGTTTTTTTTTGTAATTTTGGTCTTATTCCAGAGTAATCAACGCTTAAATCTGCAATTGATAAATTTTTAATGTATCTTTTACCTGCTTTGAAAAATTTTTCTTTTAGTTTTTCCTCAACATTATAATTTACAATTTTATCATCTAAAAATTCTACATCCGGACCTAATTTAGCACCACCATTTAAATCAATAGTTAGGTGAATTCCTAAGCTATGCATATCGTCTGGCACAGGATAAACTAAATGACTAAATTTAAATTTTGATGAATTTAATTTGAAATAATTGCCTTTTGTAAAATTTAGTGTTAAATTTTCATCTTGAATTCCAATCATTTGTGCAATTGAATCAGAGTCAAGTCCAGCAGAATTAATAACAATAGAAGCTCGAATTGAGATTATTTGTTCATCATTTGTTTTTAGGGATATTTTAAAGAAATCATAATGTTTTTCGATCGAAATCACCTCAGTATTGTAAGAAAAAATTGCACCATTGTTTATTGCTAAAGCTTCGAGGCATTGCATAAAACTATGTGTATCTAAAATTCCAGTGTTTCGGGAAATAAATGCCGCGAATGCAGCAATATTTGGTTCGTTAAGCTGCAAAAAATCATTTGTAACATATTCGATATTATCGACACCATTGAGTTTTGCATTTTCAAAAATGTTGTGCAATTTTTGGTTTTCGCATTCATTTATTGAAATAACTAATTTCCCACACTTACGATGTGGTATTTTGTATTTTTCGCAAAATTCGTAAAGCAATTTATTTCCTTCAATGCAGAGCTTAGCTTTAAGACTATTTTGCGGATAATATAAGCCAGCGTGAATAACTTCGCTATTACGGGAACTTGTTTCCCAACCAAAAGAAGAATGTCTTTCAACAACTATACAGGACATTTGTGACGATAGCTGCTCGGCAACTGCAAGCCCAACAACTCCAGCTCCAATTATCAAGCAATCGGTATCAATCATCTTACGCTTTATCTTTGTGCCATTTTAAGAGCCGCATTCAATGGAAAAACTAATTCCGAAATTTCTTTACCAATGGAACTGATTGGTAATACCTTGCAATTTATTCCAGCTTGGAGAACAGAGTTAGGCATTGAAGGAGCAACTGCAGTTTCTGGATTTTGTACAAGGACAGTACCTTTAACCGATGCTATGTGTGCAGCCCCTTGAGTGCCATCTTTCCCAAGACCTGTTAAAATTATTGCAATGGAATACCGACCAAAAGCTTCAGCAACACTACGGAATAACGGATCAGCTGCTGGACGTACGAAATTCTCCTTAGGACCTTCGTCAAGAGTGATTTTGTATGTATTTGGATCGATACGCATATGTTTATCACCAGGAGCAACATATATTGTATCCATTTCAGGTACTAAGCCATCGTAAGCAAGAACGACGTTGAATGCAGTTTCTCTTTGCAAACGTTGAGAGAATGTTTCAAGCATCCAAGAAGGTCCGTGTTGAACAATAAAGAAGGGTGCATTGACTTTTTCGGGCATTTTTTTGAACAGCTCAATGAGTGTAGGAGGTCCGCCGGTACTTGTAGCAATAGCAACAGCAACATATGGTGGGGTAACATCCACATCGCGAGTAATGGGTGAAACTTTGATATCTGAAACAGATTGCTGATGGCGAGCAAGCCCATCTTTTAATCTTGAGAGTAGTTCTTCGACATCTATTGGTTTTGCAATATAATCATCTGCACCAGATTCAAGTGCATAAGCACGAGCACCTTCAGAAACAAGCGCAGTAATCATTATTGTAAATGGGAGTGGCTTAATGCTTGCTCTCATTCTACGAATAAGCTCTATACCATCAATTTGAGGCATCATCCAATCGGTAAGCACTGCATCGAATCGGTCTTTTTCAAGGTGTTTGAGTGCTTCCATCCCGTTATTTGCAACTACTACTGAATAGCCAGCTTTGGTAAGAATTCTTTTTAAAAGAATAGAATTTGTTAATTCATCTTCAACAACTAAAACTTGTTTAAGTTCAGGCATAGTTTATCACAAAATTATTGTTAATCATTTGTTTTGAAACGCAAAATATATAAGTTTTATTTTAAATGGTTTTTAATTAACTTATTTCAATTTTTTTTCTATTTTTGCAAATATAATAATGTTTGTCATTAATTTAAAAATTAATATGAAAAAAATCATCACAATCATAGCAATTTTCTCAATTTTTTTTATTTTGAAAAGCCAAGCACAAACAAAATTTCTTGTAAGTGAATACAAAAATATTTCTGGGAACACACAAGGCGAATGGATTGAATTATTAGTAATCGAAGATAACGTCAGTATTGTAAATTACTACATTCGTGATAATTCAGGCGATGGTCTTTGGATGGGCGGAGTAAAATTTCGGGATGTGTCTCTTTGGCGCAATTTAAGAAAAGGCACAGTTATATTGCTTTACACAAGGAACAACCCAGGTATAAATGACGATTTAGATGCCGAAGATGGATTTATAAGGATTTCTGCAGAGAATACAACATTCTTTGAACAAATACTCGAAAATGGGACAACTTGGATTGATAATGCGCTGAATTTTAATCAAACAACTGAATGTGTGCAATTAATAGACAACAATGGTAACCACCATCATGCACTATCGCAATCTGCAACGGAAATATTGACAGCAGTCGCAGTTTTGCCATATCCAAAGGTTGTTCACCAAAGCTCGTCTGCTGCAGCAACTGTGGGTTTTTGGGGCTATGGAGGTGGACCTTATCACCAAGCGAGCGGCTCGGATTCCACAACAAATGTTTCCTATGAGGAAACTCCTGGTTATGCTAATTTGCCACCAACTCGATCAATTACTGCTAAAAATCATTTCTATTGGCGTGCATTACGTCAACCCGAATGGAACAACCCAAAGCTTACTATTAATTTAGTTAGTGATGGTGTAAAATTAAGCTGGAACAAAGCAGAAGATAGCTATCCACAAGATAAATTTCAAGGATATTTAATATTGCGCCATTTGAAAAAAGATGACCCAATTGCTGAATTACCTATTGACGCTTATGTTTATAACGAAGGAACTTTCATTGGACCTAGCAAAGTAATTGCAAATGTAAAAGGTAGTGATGTTACGGAATTTATAGATAAAAATTATGATTGTAATGTAGAATATGTTTATCGTGTGTTTGCATATAGATACACAAATACAGGCGACGAAACAGATAGAATCCCTGAAAGAGGGCGAGGACGTTCCTATAATCAAACTAATTTTGCACAAGCAGAAATCCGCACACCAGAAGCTGGCACTGTAAGTATAGCTCTGGCAACAAACTCGCAAAGCACAACGTGCGTTGGCGATACAGTTACAATAATTGCAAGTGTTTCCAGTGGGAATTTTCGTTACGAATGGCTTAATAATAATATTATTTTCTCTCAGGAAAAGAAAGACACTTTGAAAATTGTTGTTAAGCAAGGAACATCAAGAATCGCTTTGAGAATACTTAATGAAATTAATTGTGCAACAATTTCCAATGAGATTGTTTTGGAGGGGCTCGAGATCCCGAAACCTTATTTAGCAAAAAAAGTTGGCGTAAAAGAAGAGAAAATAACCAAAAACGATACTATTTATAACTGCTTAGGTAATGATTTGCAATTTGTTGGTTCAACCGAAAACCTTCCTCAAGCAAAAATTGTATGGTATAAAGATGGCATTAAATGGATTGAAAATCAAAAAAACGTTAATATAACCGCTAATGGCGTTTATTATTTTGAAGCGATAAACAATGATTATTGCATAAGCGTATCTCCAAAAGTTACAGTAATTTTTAGAGAATATAATTTTAGTATCGAACCAGATAGTTTAACATTTGTTGTTAATCTAAATGACAATTTTGTTGAGCAAACAGTTTCACTTAAAAATCTTGCAAACTCACCACTTGAAATAACACAAAGTATGTTTATTTTGCCGCTATACTATGAACTTATCGAACCGTCATCCTTTCCAATAATTGTTCCGCCAAATAGCAGCAGCAACTTGAAAATAAGATTTTCTCCACCTGATTATAATCTTTACAAGGGAAGACTTATAATTAAAACACCGTGTAATTCTAAATTTACAAAGTTAGCTGGATATAAAGACGCAGGAAAAACTTTGCTATCAATTGGGCACGATGATATAAGTATAGGTAAATTTCTATACTGCAATCTCCCAAGTGAAATTGATACGACTTTAGAAATTACTGCTTTAGGCAATCAGGATATAATTTTAAAAGATGCTATAAATTCAAATGAAAGCGAGTTCCAAATAGTTTCTGTTTTGCCTAATAAATTACAACCATTTGAAAATTTTGCATTGAAGATAAAATGCAATGCTTCAACGATCGGATTACATACAACTGAAATAAAAATTCCATATATTGGCGAGACAAACGGTACACAGTATGATACATTACTTTTAAGATTATCAGTTGAAATATACGAGCCAATTCTACAATTCCAAAAAAGTATCAATATTGGTAAAATTGAAAATTGTTTGCGAGATACAATAATTAATTTGAATTTGAAGAATATTTCTTATGACGAAATTGAACTTAAACAATTCAAAGATAATAGATTACAAATACTTGGGCTACCAATTTTCATAGGACCTAATGAAGAAAGAGAAATACAAGTTTATGTAAAAATCAATCAAAATGCAGAAACTATCGATGATTCAGTTAATTATGAACCTTGCTCAATGAGCATTCCTATAACAATTAATGCAGAATATGGCGGTATTATACCCAAGTTATCGTCAAACATTGTTGATTTTGAAACAATTTATTTTTGCGACGAAAATAAGACACGTTCTATAACACTTGACCTACTGAATTATAAATCACCAGTTAAAATCAATCAGATAATATACGAGAATGATAATTTTTCAATAAATTACTTAGAAAACCAAGAATTAAATGACAACAACACAATAAATATACGTTTAAATACACAAAACATTGGTAATTACTCCTCATTAATAAAGCTAATTATTGGTGGCTGTAACGACACTGTTTCAATACCTGTGATAGCAAACGTCATTGATTTAGCTTATACTTTGAGTAGCAATATTTTAGAATTTGGAACGGTTGAACCAGGGAATTCAGAGATTAGAAAATTTACATTTACAAATAACTCACAAAATGATATAATCATTTCAGGAATTGATTTCTTTGATGAGCGATTTGTAATAATCAATCCTAATACTTTCCCTATAAAAATTGTTTCAAATACATCACAAGAATTCGAAATTAAATACACACCAAAAAATTATGATGAAAATTTAGAACTGTTTGCCTTAATCTCAATTGATGCACCATGCAAAATCAACAATAGGATCACACTAAAGGGTAATAGCTCGAAGAAAAAATTGAATTTTGATATAGCTTTTGAGTTCCCACAAAACAAATTATTCATTAAAACTGGCGATAAAACAAAAATTCCTGTCAGACTAATAACAACTGGCGCAAGCAAACTCACTGACGCTGAAATTTCCGAAATTTCTTTCAATGTGAACTACAATTTCAAAATTTTATATCCAAATGCTATATTTCCAGGCAATGCTATTATTAATAATTATTCGAAGTTGACTATAAAAGAATTTACACCCGGCATTGCAAAAGTTATTATTTCTATTGTCGATCCTATAAAGCTAAATGATGGTAATTTAACTGAAATTGAATTTTTAGGATTGCTTGGCAATAATTTAGTTTCTAATTTAGTTTTAGACAGCATTTTTATTAAAAGTCCGAACGATTTCACTATTAAAAAATTAGATGGCGAAGTTCAAATTACAAGCGATTGTTTGCCAGATAGTAGGATCATAGAATTTACAACAAAACCACAAATAAAATTAGTAAATAACTTTGGTAATATCATTGAACTGGAGATTACTAAAGTTAGTGATGGTTATTTTGAGATTAGTCTTTATGATTTGCTTGGTAATAAGCTAATTTCAAATGTTGATATTGAGAAAAAAGCGGGTAAATATCAATTTATAATAGACAAAAGCTTATTTGCTGATGGCATCTATCTGATTAGCATTAAAGATGATACAAACATTATTACACAAAGCATAATAATAAAAAAATAATGAAGCTTTCTGTAATTGTAACCGTACACAACAGACTTGCTTATCTTGAAAAATGCTTGATTAGCTTGGAAAATCAAAGCTATAAGCCTGATGAAATTATCATTTGCGATGATGGTTCTGCTGAAGATGTATTATCTTTGTTGAAAAGTTTCGCTAAAAATACCAATATTTCATACAAATATGTTCGACAAAGTTTTCAGGGTTTTCGGGTCGCTCGGAGTAGAAATAATGGAGTTTTGCATTCTGTGGGCGATATTTTAGTGTTTTTGGATTCTGATATAATTCTTACACAAAAATATTTAGAGAAAATTTTTGTTTTTTTCTCTAAAAACTTTGGTTTCTTTATATCAAATTATCCAATACGTTTAACGGAAAAGCAAACAAATACTCTTACTCTTGATGATATAAGTAATTACAATTTTAAAATAATCTCTTTCAAACAAAAATTCAAAATATTAAGACAATTTTTAAAAGATAATTTTTATACATTTACAAACAAATTTCGAAAAAAAACTAAACGGCACTCTCCAAAATTGCGTGGTGGAGTTTGTGCAATTTTGAGGCAGGATTTCTTTGAAGTAAACGGTTATGATGAGCGTTTCATTGGCTGGGGGAATGAAGACGATAACCTGAGCAAACGTTTATATATCAAAGGACTGAACGGAAAAAATATAGCTCTTAAAGTTTTCCCTATACATTTATATCATACACCTTTTCATAATAACGGCGAACGAAGGAATTCTGATTTATCCCGCCAGTTAAAAAAAGAGGCAAATCTTGGGATTTATGCTACTAAATATGGTCTATCGAACCGTTATCAAAATGATGAAGTTATAGGTCAATATCTTTCCTAAATAAATTACTTGTAATTTTTTGATAATATTGTTAAATTTCTATTAATTTTTTGATTTGTAACTTTGATAAACTTGGATTTGTCATTTTTTTTATGACTATAATTGTATTTCCAAAAATAAAAGGGGTTGATATGAAACGAATATTTACATTTGCAGCCATCATCGGGTTGCTTGCATTTGTTGTTTCTGCATATGCAGATTCTCCACGCAAAGCTCTATTTCAGCACTTCACAAGTGCAAGCTGCGGACCTTGTGCCCAACTTGCACCTGATTATTACTCATACGTAAAAGCCAACTTAGATAAAGTTATACCTATTTCTTTCCATGGGAATTTCCAACGTGATATTATGGAGGATCACTACGGCGAAGCTGCTCAGGCTTATGCATCGTATTATAGCATTCAAGGTGTGCCAACTTTGGTAATTTCAGGCAAAAGATATAAAGGTTCGCCAATACCTAACAATTTTGCAAGTGTTGTAAATACTATAGCAGGTGAAAGTTCACCTATTACAATTAATCTGCAAAACGAAAGAACTGGCATAACTAATAATGTTCGCATTTCTGTCAATTCATCAAGAAAATATTTGAGTGATCTTTATCTTAGAGTTGCTGTCGTAGAAGCATATCATTATTATGATAATGCTGGAACAAATGGTGAAAAACACTTTTACTTTATTAATCGGAATATGTTGCCCAACCCAACTGGAACTGTTTTCAAAATTAATGCAAATGAAACAAAATCTTTCAACTTTTCTTTTGATTTACACCCTGAATGGCATCCAAATATGATTTATATTGTTGCTTGGGTTCAAAACGATAGCGATAAGGAGGTAATACAAGCTGCTAACACACCAATACCTAATTTGACTAATATCGAAAACAAACCAACATTCACTTTACAATTAAGTAGCAACGAGCCAGCTGGTAGAATTGGCGAAATGAAAGCAATGACTCGTACAATCACAGTTAAAAATCCAAACAGTTTCCCTGTTAAAGCTGCTTATGTAATTACAAACGATTTAAGTTATGTTCCATCTGATTGGACTGTTTCGTTGGATAAAAGCGAAGAGGTTCTCCCTGCTGGTGCTACATCAGAAATTAAAGTTTCAATCAATTCAGGTCTGGAAAGTGCGATGGGCATTTTTACAATAGGTGCCATTCCAGTTGAAGATATAGACTTACCTAAATCAGCTATATACAGCTTATATTTGCTTTCCGATAGTGTTAAATATGCAATATTCAATTCCCCTATGTCTATGTATGGACCTATGTTTTTCAATATGGCACTCAAATCTACTAATTATGGCGATAAAACTGCAATTATACCATTTACACCTCAAATAACATCTATTTTCAAACCACAAGATTTTGAAATTGGTGTATTCTCTACAACTACTCCTTATGGCTCGCTCGCTTTTCTGTATCCAGATATGATTAATGCAATTGAAGCAATGCTCAATAATGGCAAAAATGTTCTCGTTTTCTCCGATGCAACTGGATTGGCTTCGAAACAGACCCAAATGCTACCACCAACTTATATTAGTGCTATTAATAATTTCTTTGCGAATACATTAAAAATCGAGTACTCAAACACACTCCCTTGGGTTAAAAATAATAACTTATATTCTTTCAGAGTTGCAGGTTTGGCTACAGATACAGTAGGAAAAGATTTCACTGGTGTTTTCAATCAGCCTGACCTATTCACTCCATATACAGACTATTTTACAATTCCGCAAGGTAGCCCTGCTCAAATGGTTGCTTATTATTATGATAGCAACAATCCTAATGATATTTCTAAAGTTGCTGCTGTAAGACTTCAAAATCAAAATGGTTCGAAAATTGTTTATTGTGGTTTTCCACTTGAAGTAACAAATTCAATTGCAAGCCGACAAAAATTTCTAACAAATGCTTTCCGTTGGTTCGTTGGCGAGCAAAAAGTACCAAGCCCTGAGATTGTTACAGATCTTACCAATATGGATTTTGAAACTGTGCAGATCGGACAACATAAAGATATGAAAATTGAAGTTTATAACCTGGGCGATGCCGACTTGAAAATTTCTAAACTTGAAATAACAAATGATCCGGATGGTGTATTCACCATTCTTGATGAAAACCAAGCTCGAACTGTTGAACCTGACGGGATGACAACTTACACTATTCGCTTTGCTCCAAAAGAAGAAAAAGTTTATACTTTCAGCGATCTTGTTATTTATAATAACGATAAAACAGCTCGAAACTACACTGTTGGGCTAAAAGGTGCTGGTGTTTTGCCTCAGGCTACTGGACCACGAGTTAAACTCTCAGCTACCAGCCTGGATTTTGGTATTGTCGATACTGACAAATTTGAAGATCGCGAGTTCGAAATTCAGAACACTGGTATTGCAAACTTAGTAATAACTGAGTTAAGAATTGACAATAACACTGATAACGTGTTTGAATTTATTAGC
>DAIPLL010000183.1:0-2513 GCA_036769265.1 Kapaibacterium sp. (SeqCode) | reverse complement strand
TTCTCTCTTCGTTTCCATAATTAAATACTTTTGCTGCTTTCAAGCAATTCTCTTGGTAGAATTCATAATTCATTAATATTTTGTTAATTGAATTCTCTATTTTTTCATTTGAGAAATTTTCTATGCAAATACCCACATTGTAGCGATCGATTATGTCTTGCATAGCCGGCAATTTGCTTGCTATTTGCGGCAAGCCAGCCATAATATATTCAAACATCTTGTTTGGAAGAGCAAGTTCATAAGAAAAACTAATCGGTTCGATTAAATTCACACCAATATGAGCCGAACAAGTCCAATTGTGTAATTCCTCGTATGGAATACACCCTGCAAAAACAACTCGATCCAATATATCGAGCTTATAAGCCAATTCTTTTGCTTTTGCCAGAAAAAGCCCATCACCCAATATCACGAAAGCATATTTTTTGCTTTTTGCAATAAAATTCAAAATAAGCTCTATTCCACGTCCAAAGTGAACTGCACCCTGATAAAGTAAAATTGTTTTATCACCTAAATATGGAAATTTCTCTTTAATAATATTAGACTGCAACCGCTCTTTAAATTGTGGTACATTATATATCGTTGTAAATGGTTTTTTAGTATTAAAATAGGTTTTCAAGAAACGAGCATCTAAATCACCAGAGACAACGAAATGATCAACTCCTTTTATCCATTGTTTTTCCAAAAAAGCAAGTATTCTTTGCTTAATGAACTTACCTGATAAATTCCCCAAAGCCGAATAAATTTCTCGTGAATCATATATAATAAAGTCATCTTTTTTTGCCAAATTTACAGCTGCTTTTAGTGAGTAAAGATCGCATGCCCAGAAGATATTTAAATCAATATCTGCACTCAAATTTTTGACCTTTCTATGAAAATTTATCCAGTCAAAAAGCATTCTATTGTAAGTTTTAGGAATAGAAAAATGTGTGATATTAGAACTTAAATTCAATTTTTGATAATCAACATCACGTGTTTGTGAAAAACAAGCTACATCTTCAATTTTAGAAATACTGCGAAGTGCATTAAGACTTCGTCCATCAGTAACTAAAGAAGAAAAAGTAATTAAGCAGACTCTGTGCTGCATTTTCTAATCCGAAAATTTATAATGGTACGTGCTACGTAGAATTCCACGAGCAAAGAACCTTTCTTTAAAATATATCAAATTTAGTGATGGAGTCATAGGATCGGCGGCTGCTGTATCTTGCGAAACTCCAATATCAACCCACTCGTAGCCTTCTTCGATAGCTTTTTCCACAGTGTGGTGCATAATTAGATAAACTGGTTTCAAATGTTCATATTCATAAAGTAACATATTATAAAAGCAAAGAACAACTTTGCTATTGCAGAAAAACAGCCAAGAGCCAGCAACAGGAATATCTTCATAATAAACCATATTTAAACGCACTTTATCAGGCAGCAATTTCGATAGTTTAATCATATCTTCAAGCGAATGTGTGGGCTTTACGTTGAATTTAGCTTTGTTTTTAACTAAAATATCGTTAAATATTTCGTAATCATTGCTTTCTTTAATAGTCAATTTATTTTCACGAAGAATTTTTCTGATTGTTTTTCTAGCAGTTTTGTCAAAATGATTGAATGTGTTTTCTTTATATTTCAAATCTATTGCATGAGAAATATAATGTAATTCAAAATCGAATTTCCGATAAAGCATCGCATATTCAAGATGTTGTGAAATGTTTTTTGAATATACAATCGGTGGTGGTATGAGAAAAATCTCTTTGATGTTGTTTTTTATGCAGTAATCCATAAAAGCATCCACTATTTCAAGGCATTCACTAAAAGGCAAATCCTCAGTAACAAATGAACCATAGCTTGCACCTACGGGCGACCAAAAAATTTTGCCATTCTCCTTGAAACCGCCTGGTAAAACAGCAATAAGCCTACCGTTTTTACGAAACATAAAGCTAGTGAATTCAAACTTTCCCGGCTCGTGGTATTCGAGAAAAGTTTGCAAATGAAACATTGTACCATTATTAGACTTCTCGACAAAGCTTTCCCACTCATCTTTCTTTGATGGATGATAAATTTCAATAGTGATGTTTGAGCTCATTAAAATTATTTTCCTACAAATTCTGCAAATTTTTGTCCGAATTCAAATAATTTTGCTTTATCTTCTTGGGTTGGATTCCATTGCACTTTTGCAGTATCTCCATATACTTCAAAACCAGATTCTTTAAGAAACTCAGAAATAATTTTTATATTTGCTGGACTCCAACCATAAGAACCAAAAGCAGCAGCCTTTTTACCTTCGAGCGATAATCCTTTTATTTCTTCCAGTATTGCAGCGGTGGAATTCAATATCCCATTATTATATGTTGGCGAACCAATTAAAACTGCTTTTGAACGGAAAACTTCCGTGATGATATCACTATTATCAGATCTTGCTGAATTGTATATTTTAACAATAGAATTGCTATTGAATGCTTTTATTCCTTCGGCTATCGTTTCAGCCATTTTTCGAGTGCTATCATACATTGTATCGTAAATTATAG
>DAIPLL010000182.1:0-2527 GCA_036769265.1 Kapaibacterium sp. (SeqCode) | reverse complement strand
ACAAAAAAATCCGCAGGTTATCCAGATTTAGTATTTTATTTTGAGAACAAACCATATTACCTTGAATGTAAGACTTATAACTTAAATGAGTTAAATTCATCTCTACGCAGTTTTTACCTTTCTCCTTCAAGCAATTTCAAAATTATTCATTCGACAATTCATTTTCTTCTGTCTTCCCAAATTTATTTATTTGATAAATTTGAAAATAAAAATATTTATAAATGTAAATCTTTTAAAATATTATCGCTTGAAAATTTGCATTTAGATGTAAAATATGAATTTAATTCTAATAACAAGCGTCTTTATTCTTGTCAAGACGGTACTAAATTATTATATGAAGGAGAAATAATGTAATGCAAAACATAATTTATCAATCAACTATAACCTGCCCCATCTGTGGAAATAATGAAACTCTCACAATGCCGATCGATAGCTGCTTGTTTTTCTATGATTGCCCAAATTGCAAATCTATAATAAGAGCAAAAGAAGGCGACTGCTGTGTCTTTTGCTCTTATGGTGATATAAAATGTCCGCCTGTTCAATTAGAAAGCTCTTGCTGTGGCTGTTCAGATAAAATGTAAGTAATTTTGATATCCATATCATTCACATTGTTGAGCTTGCAAATTAACTCTATTAGCTTTTGCAATTGCAAACCAACAAAACGCAAATCCGAATGTATCACTTCCCGACGTATTGAATAATGCGTCTGCGATGCTGCATAAGAACCGCTATCGAGTTCTGTTGTTAAGGTTTGCGAAAGCAGCGCTTTAGATATTTCAGCATTGCACGTGCGAATAAGCTCGTAATATAGCTCTACTGAGCTTGAACGCATCGGCTCGGCGAGCTTTATCTCTATATCATCTGGTGCAACAATTACGGAATTCTCCGCCATATTTATTAAACTATCGGCAAGATGCTCGATCTCCTCCTCTGTTGCACCTCGCTTATACTGTCCGATAAGCATGGGCATACCGTACCGTTCCATAAAATTCACCCAAAAGCGAAACGCACCGTTTTTAAATGTGCAAGCCCAGTAACATTTGCTTAAAAGTGCTGTCCCATACGGATTTTGCAAACTTGCTTCATACTGTGGGCAGATAACCTTCCCTTCGGGCAAATCATTTGGCTCTCTCGATAAACTTTCCTTTAATTTTAATTTACCATCGGCACTGAAAGCAAAATATTCTTGTGGCAAAAGCACAAATTTTTTCGGTAAAATTTTAAACAGCTCTTCATCTGTTTGTTCCCATATAATCTCAATCGGTTGAAAGCCAAATAGTATCGCCTCGAATATATATGAAACAAGCTCGCTTAAATCTAATCGCTCTAAAATATTTTGAATTCTCTCTCTTAATTGGCTCTTGCCAATAATTTCCCACCTGCAGTTTAAAATTCCACTCCGACGAGATTGAACGCAGCTATGCACGTGCGGATCGTTCTTCAAATCACGCAATGTTTCGTAGCTGCGTCCAGTATAGCTCAGCACTTTATCAGGATTGGGCAGCAACCCGACATATTTCATAAACGAATACTTTTGCGTTCCTCTTACAAGCTCCTGCGTTAATACTTTGTTTTGCATATATTTCTCCTATTTGATTTTTGCTACAATAAATCCAAGCGCTACACCTGATAGCAAATATAAAGCTGGCTCCAACCAAGTTTCCTCCTTACAAACTGGTGCTATCTGCAATGTTCGATGCTCGATTGCAAAAGTATCGGGCATCGAAGCAAATTGCACTAATAGAGTGTTCTCAGGGTAGCTGTAGTTTATCTTAATAGTGTCGCCTTTATCAAGCAATGTATCAAGTGCAAATTCAAAATGCGTATTGATTGTGTCCTTCATAGTAATTTTTGGCTGCGATTTAAAAATATATTTCTTTTGCGGCAAAATTTTTATGATCGTATCGCGCACGATATTTTGCTTAAAATAAACTCGTTCGTTTATCGGAGTCTTGCTTCGCAATAAGTAAAATGCTGCGACACCAAGCAATGCACCAAGTATAAACTGTAATATATTAGCTCTCATCGCTATACTCCAATTTTATGATTAACTGAAAATAAAAATTTGCCGCATTGTTTGCTTCTATTATCTCGCAGGCAAGCCGATCTAATTGCCTTAACTCTATTGGTTTCTCGAGCGAAACGTATCTATAATTTGTATCAATTGGTATTTCGCTTAAAGATTGAATAAAGTTTCCATTAAGCTTTATTCCGCAAAGCAAATTCCCGTTGCCAGTAAATGCTTCGAAAGCAATAATACGTGCATTCGCACTTTCATCAATTGTAACAATTTGTGGAAAAATAAATGTATTTGTCGAAAGCTCGCCATACTTTGAAAAATCAAGTTTCAAAAGAATTTCTCTCTTTGCAAAATCTTTTATAAGACCAAGCAGATCACTTTGTAGGCTTATTTCGCCTGCTATTGTGCCCCAAAGCACTTGCTGCGAATATGCTGGAAATTGATAATATGGCATAACTCCACCTATTGCTTTAATTCAAGGAAACAGCTTAAAACACCTGCTGATGT
>DAIPLL010000181.1:0-2535 GCA_036769265.1 Kapaibacterium sp. (SeqCode) | reverse complement strand
GTTGATGAATTTTCTGAATTTACTGGACGTATTGAAATTGTTGATGGACAGGGAATCATCCATACTGGTTTATCAAATGTTCCGCAGATTGTTATTAAACGGGCGCAATTAAATACAGCATTGCACGGTGATACTGTTGTTGTGCGCTTGCTTGCTACAAAGAAAAAGAAGAAACATCGAGGCGAAGTCATAAGGATATTAAAACGAAATGAAAATTTGATTGTAGGTAAAATAGAACACGATGGTTATTTTTATTTTTTAGTGCCTGACGATCCTGTTTATTATGTGGATTTTCTTATTCCGCAGAAAAAACTCAATGGTGCTCGAGAAGGTGATAAAGTTTCTGCAAAATTTTCGGAATGGGATGACCCAACAAAAAGTCCTAAAGCAGAAATCATTAAGATCATCGGTGCTGCTGGTGATCCATCAGTTGAGTATGATGCTGTAGTTGATGAATTTCAACTTCCTTTGGAATTTCCAAAGCAAGTTTTGGAAGAAGCAAGTAAGCTCAAAGCTCCAACAAATAGGAAACCTGCAAGACGTATTGATTACCGCAATGAAATTGTAATTACAATCGATCCAGAAGATGCAAAAGACTTTGATGATGCTTTATCGCTCAAAATGTTGCCTAACGGAAATTATCAGTTAGGTGTGCATATTGCTGACGTAAGTTATTATGTTCAGGAAAATAGTGCAATAGATATTGAGGCTCGCAAGCGTGCAACGAGCATTTATTTGGTTGATCGCGTTATTCCAATGTTGCCTGAAGCTTTATCCAATGATATTTGCTCATTGAAGCCAGGAGTACCAAGACTTACTTTTTCTGCTATTGCTGAAATTGACAAACTCGGAGAAGTGAAAAATTATCAAATTTGCGAAACTATAATCAAAAGTTCGAGAAGATTTACTTACGATGAAGTTCAAAAAATTATTGATGGGGAGGATGGTGATTATGCTGATTTAATACTTGAACTTCATAAATTATCACAAATTTTAAAAGAAAATAGATATAAAAACGGTGGTATTTTATTTGATACAGTTGAATATAAATTTGTTCTCGATGAAAAAAAATTTCCTGTAAATGTCAAAATCAAACAGACAACACCTGCAACTTCGCTTGTTGAAGAGTGTATGCTACTTGCTAATCAAATTGTTGCCCAGCATATCGAGAAAATACAAAAAGAATTTAATATGAGGCGTCAATTGCCATATTTGTATAGAATCCACGACGAGCCAGATCCAAAAATTTTGAAGACGGTCCTGAAATTTATTGCTTCGTTCGGACCCAACCTAAACAAGAAAAAAATTACATCCAAAGATATTAATGAGTTGTTGATAAAAGTACAGAATTCACCTGAGAAGAATATTATAAATCAAGTTTTAATTCGTTCAATGCCAAAAGCAATATATTCGGATAAGAATTTTGGGCATTATGGACTTGGATTTAGCCATTACACGCATTTTACTTCGCCAATAAGACGCTATCCAGATTTATTTGTTCATCGCTTGCTAAAAGAATATGCAAAAGGAAAACCAGATAGCCACCGATTGGAATTTCTTTACAAACTGTCCCGTGATGTTGCAAAAGTATCATCCGACCAGGAACGCTTAGCAATGGAAGCAGAGCGTGCTTCAAACAAAATTGCTTTTGCTTTAATTGCAAATCAACATATTGGTGATGAATTTGAAGGTGTTATAACTGGTGTAACATCCTTTGGACTTTTTGTGCAATTAAAGGATATTTACGCTGAAGGGTTGCTGCACATTAAAGATATGTTCGAAGATTACTTTGTTTTCGACGAGGCAAACTACCGACTCTTTGGCAAAAGAACAAAGAAAATTTACAAACTCGGTGGCAATATTAGAGTTCGCATCGTTAAAGTAAACCTTGAAAAGCGAATGATTGATTTAGCTTATGTTGCTGATTAATCAAACGAAAGAAGATCGACCGATTTTTTGTTTTTTTCTTAAAAAAACAATTCTATATATTAACCAGAAAATGAATGCAAGAATTATTATTCCAAGCAAGATTTTTGTAAATGAAAGCGTTGGTGGATAAACATCAACGCTTCCATCTGGGTTTTCTACATAATAAGGTTTGGAGTAATAAAATGCTGGATGAAATGGCATCATCCAAAGCCAAGAAGTATGACCCATCAAATATCCTGTCATTAAACCGCTTGCATAACCATCGTATTGGTGGACATTGTAAGTGCGTTGAATACCATTGGGATCAGTTTTAGTCGTTTGATTAACTTTTTTGGGAATACCATATTTAGCACGTGCCTGCTCTTTTGTTATTCTTTTGCCACCGAAGCTTGTAACTTTTTGTTGCCTTTGTGAATTAAAAGAAAGTGGTGTGGTTGTTTGAGATTGTTTAGGTCGAAAACTGCGGCTCCCACCAAAACTACGACCGACTCGTCTTGCTTCAGCAATTTCTGGCAAAAAAAATACAAAAAGTGTTATAACAACCGTAATAATACCAACAATTGTGCGAATTCTATTGTGCTTTTTCATTCGAAAATTCTCTCCTTA
>DAIPLL010000004.1:0-30070 GCA_036769265.1 Kapaibacterium sp. (SeqCode) | reverse complement strand
CAGGAATTTTTGTGAGGGCATCGCCATGACTCATCCAAACTTGTGTGCCTTTAGAGATACCCTCGAAAAGCGCATCATTTTTATCAATGATTAAATTTGCACGACCGTATTCTCTTTTTGCAGCTTTATCCACAGCACCACCTAAGCTATAAGCAATAAGTTGTAACCCATAGCAAATACCTAAAATTGGGATGCCGAGCGAGAATAAATCGAAGGTGGGTTTTGGAGCATTTTCAGAATATACACTTGAAGGACCGCCTGATAAAATAATACCAGAAGGTGATAATGCTTTAAGCTTTTCCAAATCAATCGAATATGGATAAATTTCGGCAAATACCTTTAATTCTCTGACTTTTCTAGCAATTATTTGTGTATATTGAGAACCAAAATCAAGTATAACAATTCGTTCCATAAAAACTCAATTTAATTTATTATTAAAAAGCAAAAATATATAAAATTAAAATCATTTTTAATTTAAAAAATGAAAAAATTTAATTTTTTTTCTTGCAAATGATTTATGGAATTTATATTTTTGCATTTACTAAATGAAATGTTCTTTGAAGCGAAAGTAGCTCAGTTGGTAGAGCACAACCTTGCCAAGGTTGGGGTCGCGAGTTCGAGTCTCGTCTTTCGCTCGACGAATGCCAAATTCGTCTCTTCCTCTTTATGCTGCGTGCCTTGCTGTCAAATTCCCCCCGATAGCAGGGCTTTTTTAATTATGGAGTGGGAGTTTTAAATAAAATGTTGTGCCTTTGTTTGGCTCGCTTTCAAAATATAAGCTTCCGTACTGTTTCTCAGCAAGTTCTTTGCAAAGAATAAGTCCTAAACCTGAACCTGTTTCGTTTGCTGTCCCAGGAGTAGAATATTTTGTATCTATGCGAAAAACTTTTTTCTTAGCTTCATCATCCATACCAAGTCCAAAATCTTTAACTGATATAATAACATTATTATCTTCAACTTTTGCGCTGAGAATAATTTTCCCATTTTCAAATGAGAATTTAATAGCATTGGATAACAAATTTCTCAAAATTGTATTAGTCATATAATTATCAGCTTTTATTGAAATTTTCTCATTAATTTCCTTAATAATTTCAATTTTCTTGTTTTTTGCTGTATCCTTGAATAAACTTACTACTCGATCGAAAAGATCGTTTAAATCAATAATAGTAGGGTTATACTGAATTCTCCCCATTTGAGAGCGAGACCATTCAAGAAGATTTTCCAAAAATTCAAATAATTTTTTAGCAGCTGCATTCATACTTTCTGAAATTTGTTTTATTTCATCCTTTTCTAAGGATTCATAGGCTTCTGATAGTAATTCTGAAAGACCAATAAAACCTGTAAAAGGACCGCGAAGATCGTGCGCTATGATCGAGAAGAATTTATCTTTCTGAGCTATAACTTGCTTTAGTTCTGCTTGTGCTTTTTCTAATTCTTGGCTATATTTTAATATTGAATCGCGAGATTGTTTTAATTCTATATGTGTTCTCACTCGGCTTAAAAGTTCCACAGAGTTAAAAGGCTTTGTAATGTAATCAACTGCTCCAACCTGAAAACCTTTTACCAAATCTTCGGTTTCAGCTTTACCAGTTATAAAAATAATTGGAATATTTCGAGTAGAGGGATTTTCTTTTAATCTTTTACATACTTCATATCCGTCCATTTCAGGCATCATAATATCAAGCAAGATAAGATCTGGAAGAATGCTTTCGGCAATTTGTATAGCTTGCTTACCGTTGGAGGCGAAAGCAATTTCGTATCCATCACGATTTAAGATATTGCTAAGAACTTGAAGATTTTTTGGGATATCATCTACAATTAATACAATAGGTGTGTTTGAGTTTATCATAATTTACCTCGAAACAAATTTTTGTAACGTTTGACGATTATTTGGTGTTTTAATTTCTAAAAGAATATTTTTATTTTTAAATAAATTATATTTCGAGAAACTGAATAGGAGTAAGAAATTGAAAAAGTTTTTACTTTTAATTTTAGGAATTTTATTTAGCTTAAGCTCTGCTTATTCAAATAATGCAACACAAAAAGGCTTAATATTTGAAATTCCAGGAGAAAAATTACCTGACGGCTCATTTTCTCCACGAAAAATTATAAGCATACCAAAGTTGGAATCAAATTTATATTTACCAAGGTCAGTTCATATTAAAACCAGATCTAATTTACCATTAATTAAAAATAAATATGCTGAACTTTCACCACAAATTCAATCAAGTATTAAAGATTTTGGGAGTGTCAAAGTAAGAGCTCTTTTCCCAGAATACTCAGATATGAAAAAAATGTCGGAAGACAAAATAGGAGTCGGACGTATTTACGAATTGCAATACACAAACCCTATAGATCCTTATGATGCATGCCGTGAGTTAATGAAAAACCCTGAAATTGAATATGCATTTCCGATTTTTGTTCATCAAGCATTTTTTACACCTAACGATCCACTTATAAACAATCAGTATTATCTTACAAATACATTAGCTTTTCAAGCTTGGGATGTTTCGCTGGGTGATACAACTGTAAAAATTGCTATAATTGATTCTGGAATTGACTATACGCATCCAGACTTGCAAGGAAATTTGGCAGATGGAAAGTACGATTTCATTGGAAATGTTACATTTAGCGATATACAAAATGGTAACTGGAAAGAAGACGAAGATCCTAACCCTTCAAGCACCAGCAACACGCATGGGACACACGTTACTGGTTGTGCCAATGCAGTAACGAATAACGGAATTGGCATTGCATCACTTGGTGCAAATTGCAAGTATATACCAATAAAAGTTGGAGCGGATAATCCAAATGTGGGTGGTATTTATCGTGGTTATGAGGCAATTCTTTATGCCGCACAAAAAGGTGCTAAAGTGATTAATTGTAGCTGGGGTGGTCCTGGTTACTCACAGGTTGGTCAAGATATAATAAATCAATCAACACAACTTGGCAGTATTGTTGTTGTTGCCGCTGGTAATGATGGATTAGATCTCAATTCATATCCTCAATACCCTGCAAATTACGAAAATGTAATAAATGTTGGGGCGACCAATCAATCTGATAAAGCAGCAAGTTTTTCAAACTACGGTCATTCAGTTACTGTCTATGCTCCAGGGCAGTCGATTTATTCAACAATCCCAAATAGCAGATATACAAGTTACGATGGAACTTCTATGTCGTCTCCGATTGTTGCAGGATTGGCTGCGCTTGTAAAAAGCGTATTCCCACATTATTCGCCAAAGCAAGTTTATCATCAAATCAGAAGCACTGCGGACAATTTTGTAAACAACCAAAGCGATAGACCAAAATTTTTCGGGAAAATTAATGCTTATAACGCTTTAACTTACAACAATCCGAAGTATCCTGATAGGAAAATCCCTGGCTGCGAAATTTCAAGTTTTTCAATAAGTGGTAGTGATGCAATTACTAATTACACACGACAGACTCTTAAAATCAAAATCAAGAACTATCTGGCTCCTACAAGTAACAATTTCAAAGTTAAAATAGCTTCTTATGAAAGTAATTTAAGAATCTATGGTACTCAGTTTACTGTTGGAGTTATTGGTACTTTGGAAGAAAATGAATTATCCTTCGATGTTGAACTACAGAGCACAAATTTATGGTTCAGCGGTTATGTAGATGTTCTGATAACGTTTGAGGATAATAATTATATTGATTATGATTTACTCAAGATTCCAATTAAAATAAAATCTGAAAATAATTACACCGAGCAATTTTTAGTTCCTGCAAGCTATAGTATGAGTATAAATCACTCTCACAGTCCAAATATTGGTGCCTACTGGGCGGTTGGTTCGGTCTATAATTTTTTAGGAGCTTTATA
This sequence comes from Kapaibacterium sp. (SeqCode), assembly GCA_036769265.1. Classification (GTDB taxonomy): domain Bacteria; phylum Bacteroidota; class Ignavibacteria; order Kapaibacteriales; family UBA2268; genus JAKIZO01. The sequence continues at coordinate 26,229 of DAIPLL010000004.1, read as the reverse complement.
TGTACAGAATAGTAATGGATTGAATTTAATTCCATTGGGAAATAATAAGATACAAGCAGTATATGCTTTTAGCGGTTCAAAAGCAGCACTTGCACAAAATTCACCTACAAATCTTCCTTCAGTTCTTATTACAACTAATGCAGGTCAGAATTGGTCAACTAAAAGTTTATCGACTTTTATGGGAACAATAAAGAATATAATATTTATAGATGATAACTTTGGAGTTGCAATTGGAGATCCATTAAATAATAGGATTGCAATCGCTACAACTTCTGATGGGGGTTCAAATTGGTCTGCACCAGAAAACACACTCCCAACATCAACTGGAGAAAAAGTATTAACAGGCTCTATTTTCAATTATAATAATATCGTTTGGTTTGGTACTAATGTTGGTAAAATTTATCGCTCTAATGATAAAGGCAAAAATTGGTATGCTTACTATGTAACAAACGGTGGTTCTATCCCATACCTTGCATTCAAAGATGAAAACAATGGTCTTGCAATTTATACCAAAACCGACAACTCCTATGCAGTTGCAAGAACAACAAATAGCGGAGTAAATTGGTTAACTGAAGTTTTCAATTTCAATAAAATTGGTTTAAAACCAGTATATCTTTACGCACCTAAGGGTAAAAATGTTTATATTGTTGTTTTTGAAAATGGTGCTGTTTTTATTTCACATAATGACGGGCAAAGCTGGAAACCGATTCTATCGCGATATACCGAAAGTGTTGTATCAAGTTCTGCTTCTATTTCGGATAATAGTGTTAGAGTATGGATGTTTGGTGCATCTAATGTAGCAACTTTGGACTTTCCTATCCCAGTAGCAAATCCTACTAAAAAATTAGCTATTACAGCTAATAAATTAGATTTCGGAGGCGTAGCATTAGGTCAAAGCAAAATTGAGCGCCTTACACTTCAAAATAATGGAAACACTAAAACTTTCATTGACAAATTATATTTCGAAGGCGAAAATGCCTCTGATTTTCAAGTAATTGTAGGAACGTCTGAATCAGTTGACGTAGGTGGAACAGGCATTGTTCGTATCAGATTTACTCCAAAGGATACTGGCACAAGGGATGCTAATCTAATAATTATTAGTGATGCTGAGCCATATAAAATAGAATTCCCTGTAACTGGTTATGGTATTGGACAAACAAATGCTTCATTTATAACAGATCTCCTGCAAATTAGTTTCGATTCAACTTTTGTTGGAGATCAGAAAGAAAAAAATATTACAATCACAAACAATGGAAAAACTATATTAAACCTCGAATTATCGTTGAACAATGATAATTTTTATATCTTACCCTTTGTAAACGAATTTATTTTAGATACTACACGAAGTAGAGAGATAACCGTAGGATTTAGACCACAAATTGAGGGTAATATTTCTGGTATGCTCCAAATTAAAGATAAATTAAGCGGATTAATAAAATCAATTCAAATAAGTGGAATAGGAGTTAATGCTACATCTATAAATGACGTAATAAAAATTACTGGAATTTATCCAAATCCAGTGGAAAATAATGCACTATGCAATATTTTCAGTGAAACAAATACAAATATAACCGCAAAAATTCTCGATATAACAGGTAAAGAAATTGAACTCATTTACAAGGGAAAACTATATCAAGGTGAAAATCTTCTGTATATACCAGCCGAGAATTTATCATCTGGCGCATATATCATCCAAATCGATGACGGTAAAAAAGTCTCGAATTGGAAGTTTATTAAAAAATAATAACACAAAGAGGTAGGTTGAAGACAACCTACCTCATCAATTATTGGCAATAATTATCTCAATATATCTTCCAATGCAACACGAGCGTCTGTTTTATCGTCTCGATATTTTACAATTATTGGCGTGTATATACCAAGGCTGTATTTTTCAGCAAAATAACCTTTCACGGCTCTTGTTCCTGAAACAACAACTGCCGAGCGAGGTACCTCAAGCGGTTTATCGTTGGATCCAGTAATTATTCTGTTGTTAACGATATCATAAATAGGAGTTGAAGCTGTAAGAATTACACCGGATGCAATAACTGCATCTTGGCGAATAAGCACACCTTCATATATACCACAATTACCGCCAACAAGCACATTATCTTCGATTATAACAGGGCGTGCGCCAATCGGTTCGAGCACACCTCCAATTTGTGCAGCAGCACTGATGTGAACATTTTTACCAATTTGGGCGCAAGTACCAACCAAAGCATGAGAGTCTATCATCGTTCCTGAGTCGATATAAGCTCCAATGTTAATATACATTGGTGGCATACAAATTACTCCATTAGCAATATAAGCTCCAGTGCGAATCGATGAGCCACCTGGAACAATACGTACACCATCATTTAAAGATAGAGCTTTTAGTGGCAAAGTATGTTTATCGAAAAATCGAAGTTGCTCATTTAATGACATATCAATAAGTCTGCCGTAACGGAATAGTAGCAAAATACCTTCTTTAACATAAGAATTAATCACCCATTCCTCGTTTACTTTTTCTGCAGCACGGATTTTACCTTTATTCAACAAATTTAAGAACTCTTCTGCAAATTCCTGCATTTCTAAATGTGAACAATGCTCATAATTTTCTTTTATATGAGCAATTTTTTCTTGAATATTTTTCATAGTTATCTCTATTTAAATGCTGAAATTGCGTCTTCTAAATTCTTGAAAATTCGGAGAACTTTATTGAGATGAGTTACTTCAAGTAAATAATTGACTTTTTCAGGAACATTTATTAAAACAAAAGCGATATTGAAATTACGTAAGGTGCTCATTGTCCCAACAAGCATACCGAGACCAGTGCTATTGATCATCTCGACGTCTTTTAAATCAGCAATTATTGCGCGCACATTGTTTTCTTTGACTTTTTGCACTGCAAGGTTAAACTCAAGTGCATCACTCCCACCAAGCACTTGCTTTTTGAGAATAATTTTTGCAATATCTGGATAATTATCTAAAATTTCTACTTTATAAGTATTCTCATTATTCATAATTTTACCTTGCAGAATTATTATCTTCAATTATACAAAAAATTATTATCGGTTCAAAATAATATTTAAAAATTATTCATTTTATTCAAAAGTCGTAAAAAATTATTAATTTGCAATGTTTTATTTTTGAATACGAGGATGAAAATGATTGAAAATTTAAACGAACAAGATGCAAGACGTTTTGAAGAACTTGAATTGCTTGAAAAAGCAGGCATTGAAGTGTATCCTTATGAATTTAATAAAACTCACAATGCAAAATTCATCTTAGAAAATTTTAAAGATGAAAAGCCTGAAGAATTATCCAACGTTAGTGTTGCAGGACGAATATCAGCAATAAGACGTATGGGCAAAGCCAGCTTTTTCCATATTGCGGACCAATCCGGCAAAATTCAAATATATATGAAAAAAGATGATTTGCCAGATTTTTATGAGCATACAAAATTGCTTGATATCGGCGATATCATCGGTGTAGAAGGTTTTGTATTTAGAACAAAAACTGGCGAAATTACTATCCATAGTCGAAAAGTATCTTTATTAGCTAAATGTTTGCGTACTTTGCCAGTTGTTAAAGAAGAAATTGATGAGCAAGGTAATCGCATAGTCTATGATGCTTTCTCTGATAAAGAATTGCGTTATCGTCGCAGATATGTTGATTTAATTGTTAATCCCGAAATTAAACAAACTTTTATCAAACGCTCCAAAATTATATCTTATATTCGTAAATTTTTTGATGAACGTGGCTGGTTAGAAGTCGATACTCCAATTTTGCAAACAATTTACGGTGGAGCAACTGCTCGTCCATTCATCACACACTTGAACGCACTTGATATAAGACTTTATTTGCGAATAGCAGTGGAATTATATTTAAAGCGACTAATCGTAGGCGGTTTCGAAGGTGTTTACGAAATAGGCCGTAATTTCCGTAACGAAGGTATGGATAGAACTCATAATCCTGAATTTACGATGCTCGAACTTTATGTTCCATACAAAGATTACAACTGGATGATGGATTTGACAGAAGAATTGGTCTCAAAAGTAGCTTACGAAGTGAATGACACTTATGATGTTGAATTCAATGGCAAATTAATAAGCTTGAAACCACCTTTTAAACGAATGCGTATGTTTGATCTTTTCAAACAATATACAGGATATGACTTAAAAGGTAAATCAAGAGAGGAATTGCTCGAAATTGCTGATAAATTGCACGTAGAAGTAGCACCTGATGCATCATCGATGAAAATATTGGATGAAATTTTTGGTGCAAAAGTAGAAGAACATTTAATTCAACCAACTTTTGTAGTGGATTATCCATTGGAAATGTCGCCACTTGCAAAGAAACACCGTAGTGAGCCCGGACTTGTGGAACGTTTCGAGCTATTTGTCAATGGATCGGAGCTTGCAAATGCTTTTAGCGAGCTTAACGACCCGCGTGATCAACGTCAGCGATTAGAAGAGCAAGCAAGGATACGTGCAGCAGGAGATGAAGAAGCAATGGTTCTCGATGAAGATTTCTTATATGCCTTAGAAACTGGAATGCCACCAACAGCGGGGCTCGGAATTGGTATTGACCGTTTGGTAATGTTACTAACAGGTGAAGAATCAATACGTGATGTGATTTTATTCCCTATGATGAGACCAGAAAAAGGCAAATAATGGAAGAAGATTATATTTATATAAAAAAGAAAGCAAAAAGCCCGATAATTTTGCATATTGGGCTTTTTATATTCACTTTTATAACCTGCATTATTGCAGGAACACAGTGGGCATTTAAAGATTTTACTGATGTGCTTAATTGGCATTATGGATTAACTTACGCTGTATTAATACTGACGTTTCTTTCTGCACATGAATTTGGACATTACTTTGCTGCAAAATACCACGGTGTGGATGCAAGTTTGCCATACTACATCCCATTCCCTATTCCTTTTGCTATTAATTTTGGAACATTCGGTGCAGTTATAAAAACCCGCACACCTATACCAAACAGAAGAGCTTTGTTCGATGTTGGAGCTGCCGGACCGTTTGCTGGATTTATAGTCTCAGTTGGATTTTTAATTTATGGATTGATGACTTTACCACCAATAGATTATATATATCAAATTCACCCAGAATATCTTGCACTTTATGGTGGCGAAATTCCACAAAAAAGTTTGTTTTTTGGAGATACTATACTTTACTGGTTGTTAGCAAAAGTTTTTGCTAATCCAAATGGCTTTCTCCCACCAATGAACGAAATTTACCATTATCCATTTCTAAATGTTGGCTGGTTTGGATTATTTGTAACAACTTTGAATATGATCCCTATCGGTCAGCTTGACGGAGGACACATAACTTATGCTATGTTCGGGCGGCGCAGGCATGCAATTATTGCTCGAGTTTTTTGGGCAATTCTAATAATTTTAGGAGTTTTTTCGCTGTTAGGTTTGTTTTATGAAGCTTTAAAAGTACCAACGCCAAATATTTTAATAAATGCTCTACAAGATATTTTCCTTCCTATTTTATCGTTTATTGAGAATAATTTCCCATTTGTATATAAATCTTGGGGTGGCTGGCTTGTGTGGGCAATAATAACAAAATTTTTTGTTAAGCTCGATCATCCGCCAGTCCTTGACGAAGATGATATAGGAAATTTCAGGAAAATAATCGGTTGGATAACGCTTCTAATTTTATTTTTGTCTTTTTCTTACAATGGTATATATTTCATAGAATAATGGAAATACTCGAAAACATATCTTTAAAAAATTACAATACATTTGGTATTGATTGCAAGGCAAAATTCTTTATAAAAATTCAAAAAGTCGAAGAACTGCGATTTTTGATAGATAATCCAATTTTTCAAACAAATAGAAGATTTGTTGTTGCAGGCGGTTCAAACTTGCTATTTATAAATGATTTTGATGGATTAATTATATTAATGGACATAAAGGGAATTCATTACGAACAATCGAACGGTCAAAAAATTATCGTTAAAGTTGCTGCAGGTGAGATTTGGAGCGACTTTGTTGAGCTTACAGTTAAAAACAGAATGTATGGGCTTGAAAATTTAGTTTACATTCCTGGGAAAGTTGGTGCAGCAGCAGTTCAAAATATTGGAGCTTATGGTGCAGAGCAGAAGGATTTTTTTCTTAAACTTGAAGGAATAAATCTTGAAACTGGTTATTACGAAACAATTTTTAAAAAAGAATGTCAATTCAGCTATCGATCATCAATTTTTAAAAATGAACTTCTCGATAAATTTATTATAACTTACGTTTACTATGAGTTAGATCGAGAGTGGAAACCAAACTTAAGTTATAAAGAACTCAAACAGGAACTGGAAAAGTTTTCTTTTGTAGCTCAAGACGCTGAATATGTGATGAATACAGTCAAATTAATAAGGATGAGAAAGCTTCCAGAGCCCAAAGTTTTGGCAAATGCAGGAAGCTTTTTTAAAAATCCAATTATTTCTCAAGATCATCTTGACAAAATTATGGGAGATTATCCCGATATACCATATTTCAAGAGTGGTGATTTTTATAAGATACCAGCAGCTTATTTAATTGAAAAATGTGGCTGGAAGGGTGTTCGTCGAGGCAACTGTGGTGTTTATGAAAAACATTCATTGATATTGGTCAATTATGGGAATGCAACAGGCGACGAAATTTTCGTACTTTCCGAAGAAATTCGCTCATCGGTATTAGATAAATTTGGTATTTTGCTCGAGAGAGAAGTGATAGTCGTTGAGTAACTAACCTTGCTTTAATTGCTCAAAATCGTCAAAATAAAAGCGATTTTTACCAATAATTTGATATTTTTCGTGTCCTTTACCAGCAACAATTAAGATATCACCTTCCTTAGATTGTTCGATTGAATAACGAATTGCCTCTGCCCTATCCGCAATTTCCACAACTTTGTGTTTCAAGTTATCTGGCACACCTTGCAAAATCTCCTGCCTAATTTGTTCGGGTGGTTCAGTACGAGGATTGTCGTCAGTGATAACAACAAGATCTGCAATATAAGCAGCAATATGTCCCATTTTTGGACGTTTAGTTCGATCACGATCTCCACCGCAGCCAAAAACGCAAATAAGGTGTCCATTATTTTTGTTTATTTCAAGTATTTGACGGCAAGTTAGAAGAGCTTTTTCGAGTGCATCTGGTGTATGAGCATAATCAACAATTCCTGTTGCACCTGACCTTAATTTTATGGCTGCCATACGTCCTTCTGCTGGCTCAATGGACTTGATTGCAGAAATAACTTTATCTTTATCAAAGCCCATTTCTAAGCATAAAACAGCTGCAAGAGCAGTGTTATCAATATTGAATTTACCAATTAAATTGGTAACGATATTTATTATTTCATTTCTATAAACTAAATCAAAATTCAACCCATCAGTTTTGATTATTTCATTTGAAATTATATAATCGTTGAATGATCCTCTACCAACTTTTGCTTTAAATTTTGATTTTGTTTCAGACAAAATAAAGTTTGAATAATTATCATCACCTTGGACAATAGCAAAGCTATCTTCCTTCAGTGTATCAAAAAGTATTTTCTTTGCTTTAGCATAATTATCCATAGTTTTATGGTAATCCAAATGATCGTGAGATAAATTTGTGAAAATAGCTCCATCGAAGTCTATTCCATAAACCCGGTACTGGTCTAAAGCATGTGAAGATACTTCCATTGAGACATACTGGACACCGCTATGAATCATTTCAGCAAAAATTTTACATAACTCAAAGGATTCTGGTGTTGTATGGGTTGCTTCGTATCGACGGTTAGCAAAATATATTCCTGTTGTTCCTAAAATGCCAACTTTATAACCAAGTTTTTCTAAAATTTGTGCAAGTATAAATGTTGAAGTTGTTTTGCCGTTTGTACCTGTAACGCCAATAATTTTCATTTTTTTTGTTGGACGTTCGAACCACCAGTGTGATATTTCGGCTAGAGCTTTTCGTGTAGAAGCGACTTTAATGAAAGTAGCATCTAAATCTAAATTTGGAACTTCTTCGCAAACGATGATTTTGCAACCTGAATTTATTACATTTGGAATAAAGTTATGTGCATCAATTTTTGTTCCTCGAAGTGCAACGAATAGCCCGTCACTATTGACTAAACGTGAATCATAGCTTATAGATTTAATTTCACTTTCTATGAAATTAATTAATTCAAGATATTCGATATTTTGCAATAATTGGCTTAAAGTTTTCATAATTTATTATATTAGACAAACTTTAAGTTTCAAATTTAATAAAATTAATGTTTGTACAAATGAAGAAATTGACATTAATACTTATTTTTACTTTTTCGCAAATCAACATACAGTCTAATGAACTTTCGAGTGATTGGAATTATTTTAAAAAAGATATGCGTCAAGTTTTGCGTGGAATTGAAAAAACACAAATCAAAGATTTTGCTATTCCATCGGTGGCATTAATTGGTATAGTTGCATCAAGTCAGTATGAAGAAGAAATTCGTCTTTTTTCAAAATTTTTAGACAAATCCAATCAAAATAATTTCAATACCTACCAAATTTTTGCAAATCAAATCGGCGAACCAACTGTATTTTTAGTCTTTCCAGGAATTGTATATGCAGTAGGCTATTTAGCTAATTCATCTTCATGGCGACGGACTGGCAAATTAACTTACGAAAGTATAATTATAAACGGCGTGGCAACTGGTATTTTGAAATTTACATTTGGACGGGCTCGTCCATATATGGAGCTGGGGAATTCGCACTTTGAGATCCTGAATTTTAATGATGATTATATGTCTTTCCCATCAGGGCATACATCAATGGCATTTGCAATTGCAACAATATTAGCATATAGGAGCAAAAACACACTTGCTTCAATTGGATATTACTTATTGGCAAGCTCAACAGGAATGGCTCGCATTTACTTTGATAAGCATTGGCTTTCGGACGTATTATCAGGAGCAACTATTGGAACTATTTCTGCACTTGCCGTTATCAACGCAGAAAATAGAGTTCGCGATAATGAGATAAATAATACTTTTGTGCCTATTATTCAAATAGGTATTTCTTTTTGAAAAGATATTTTGAATAGTGTAAATTTAATTATTCACTAATTGAATTAATGATATCCATTATGATATTTGTTTGCTCTAAATCTTTTACAGCGATATTAAGACAGCGACCTACTTCGTTAATTGCATCCATTTCATCGTAGCTAATTTTGTAGCTAAAAAGAGAGCCTGAAGCATTAGCAATGAAAACGCCAAGTGCTATTAAGTTTTTTTTGAATGAAACCGCATCTTTTGGATCAATTTTGTTGTCTAATATAAAACTGACTTTACGAAGTATTTCCTTAGAAGGGAGCTTGAGACTTTCAAAAATATCATTCAAATTTTCGGGTGATTGAATAGATTGCAAAACTTCTTTTGCTAATGAATTTTTTAAATTTTCAGCTTTTTCAATAATAGTACGAATTGCACTTTCTTCCTTTTTGTCAATTTTACCATCGGCGCCTGCGATAAGCTTATAAACAGAAGCTATAGAAGATTGCAACAAAGCCCAATCTTCTTCGGGAAGAATTTCTCTGTATGCCATAGGAACCTCAGAAGAAATGAAGAAACATATTATATTTGAAGACTTTTAAACTTTTATAATATTGTGATTTATTTCCTAATTATTTCTTCTAAGGTGAAATAACTATTGGTAAAGTGCTTACCAACCTTATAATTTTCCTCCGAGAAGTAAACACGTAATTTTTGCTCAATAGTTTGGAAAAAATGGACAGGCAAATAGTACTCTTTAGAGATAAACATTCGCCCACCAGAGTTAATTACAGCTGTAGAATAGATATTTTGGTCTTGTGTTTTTAAATGATAAGTTGCATTGCCAGTGCGAATAAATCTAAATTTAATACAAGAATAGCCCAAAGTATCACTTTGCTCTTCGGCTCGAAAGAGATTTGAATGTTCAATTACAGCAGGTGGGAAAGCGTTTTCATATAGTGTATCAACAGTGCTTACAAGCCAGGATTCATTGACTTGCTTGCAACTTTGCTGAAATGCGAAAAACAGGTACGGTTGGAATGGTCCTCCTGGTGAAACAGCGGCATTGATTTTATCTTTTGCAGTTGCTTTAATGCGATTACCAAGTGAATCTATGACCAAATAGAAAAATCTATCAGTCCAAGGAGATGAATTGCGACGCACATCCTTTATATCGCCTTTCGACTCAATAGCTGTATAATCCGTATAATGCATACTTAAATAAAAGTATCCTTCGTTACTTACTGAGTCGCAAATCACAATCAATCTTTCGTAACGATCGCGTACAAGTGGACTTTCATAATCAAAAACAATGCTATCACGTGACTCTACTCGATATATAAGATAATCTCCGCTACGAAATTTATATTTAAAGCATACTGTATCACGTGGTAATTCATCGGTTTCATCAAAATCAGTTTGAGCGATTGCAAGGTTTGAAACAAGGAAAATTAAAACTAATGCTAACTTTTTCATAATTTAACCAAAATGAATTTTTAATATTTACAAAAATAATGTTAATTTTGAAATTAGAAATGAAAATAAAACTGAAAAATACTGGCGCATTCGTCTAACGGTTAGGACGCAGCCCTCTCAAGGCTGAAATAGGGGTTCGATTCCCCTATGCGCTGCAAATAATCCCGCAAAATCAACACACCATTGCAAAAATTAATAATCATTGTTTTATAAACATTTTTTTTTAATTTTGAATTATGTTTAATTCTTATAATCATTTATGGATGATATATTAAAAAATTTCGAAAAATTTAAATTTTTTATCGAAGATCGTGTTCAATTTAGTGATGTTGATTCATTTGATGTTGTTCATAATATAAAATACCTGTATTGGATTGAGAATGCACGCTTAGAATATTTCGATCATATTGGCATTAAAATGCAACGCAATACAATTAAAGAAATTTTTCCAATAATGGTTGTTAGTACTAGCATTTCATACTTTTTACCACTTTTTTTTGCGGAACGATACCGTGTATATTGTCGAGTTGCAACGATCGGTAATTCATCAATAACAATTGAAAATGTAGTAACAAATTTAAACGGTGAAGTTTGCGCTTTTGCCAAATCGGTATTGGTTCATCTTGAAAAAGGTAGCTTTAAATCTAAAAGAATACCTGATGAAATTAGAGAAAAAATCAAAAATTTTGAACAACATAATATTGAAATATCTAATTAATATGCAAAAAATCAGCTCTTGGAATATAGATAAATTAGCGGCTCAAATTATTTTCCCAAGATTGGATATTGAAACTTTCCAAAATGATCTAACATATCAAAAAAAAATTATCACATTGGTAGAAAAAGGAATTGGTGGCTTTTGCATTTTCAATGGTAATTGTGAACAAACTGAAAAGACAATAAATTATCTGCAATCGATAGCCGAAATTCCTATAATTTTTACGGCTGATTTTGAAAATGGCTTGCCAATGAGGCTGGAGGATGGCACAGCATTTCCTCATGCAATGGCATTAGGCATTGCCGATGATGAAAAGCTTACAGAAGAAATTTCTACAGCTATTGCGAAAGAAGCAAAAGATATAGGCGTGCATTGGAATTTAGCTCCTGTTTGCGATATAAATTCTAATCCACTGAATCCAATTATAAATATTCGTGCATTTGGTAACAATCCAGAAAATGTATTTAAGCAAGTCAAAGCTTATATTACTGGACATATTAAAGAAAAAATTCTAACTACTGCAAAGCATTTCCCAGGGCACGGCGATACAATTACGGATTCTCACATTGAAATTCCGATAATAAATAAAGATTTAGCTCAAATTGAGAACAATGAATTAAAGCCTTTTATTTCGGCAATAGAGGCTGGAGTTCATTCTATTATGGTTGGGCATTTACTTTTAAGATGTTTAGACGATGAATTGCCTGCATCTTTATCGGGAAAAATTGTAAAAGGATATATACGTAATCGACTGAATTACAATGGTTTAGTTCTTACAGATGCACTTGATATGCAATCAGTTGCAAAAAAATATGATTTTTCAACTTTAATTTCAAACGCATTATTAGCTGGAAACGACATATTGCTTATGCCAGAGCACCCTGAACAAGCTGTTGAAATTGTAGTTGAAATGATCTCTTCATCTAAAGATGTACATCAACAAGTAATTAAATCTGTTGAACGAATATATTCACATAAAAGAGCTTGCGGACTTATTCCATATTATGCAAAGTCAAACCACACAATCAATACTTGGATGAAGCATTCAAATTTAGCGTTACGTGCTGCTATTAAATCAATTATATCGCACATACCTGAAAACGAACTCCCAATAGATAGCCACAAGCAATATGCAGCTTTTAGTATTATACAAAATGATTATGACATTCAGGCAGCATCTCGATTTTTCACTCTTTTGGCGCAAGCAACCGAAAATGATTGCGATTATGCGTATTTAGATGGAAATATAAGCGATGATGAAATCATAAAAATCAAAGATAATATAACAGAAGCTAAGTATGTAATCTTTGCTATTTTTTCTAAAGGTAGAGCTTATCAGGGGAGTATCCAATTATCGGAAAAAATTATTGATATAATTGAAAAAATCAGTAACGGTAGAAAAAATTACATTGTTGTCTTTGGTTATCCTTATTTCAGCAAGCAGCTTCCTTTTACAAATATAATTTATGGTTTTTCTGATTCGTTCCCGACAATTGCAGCAGCGATTATGAAGCTAACAGGACGAGAATTGCCTGATTATTTTTAAAATTTTGTGCAACTTATTAATAGTTTGTATGAATAAAAAATTACGAATTTTATTTTTAACTCCACGTTTTCCATATCCACTCATTGGTGGCGATAGATTGAAGCCATATTATATACTGAAACATTTAGGAAAACACCACGATGTCACATTAGTTACGTTCTTTCAGGGTTCAGATTTACCTAAAAGTCATATTAACGAAATTGAAAAGCTCGGAGTAAGGCTTATTGTTGTACCTCTCGATCCAATAACTTCAGGATTGATGGCAGCAATGAAATTGCTAACAAAAAATCCATTAGAAATTGATTATTATTATTCTAATACCTTCAATAAAGCAGTAAAAGAATTAAATCCTGAGAAAAATTTCGATATTGCTATTGCATTTTTTATGCGAACAGCCGAATACATTAAAGACTACAAATTACCCAAAATTTTGATGGCTGAGGATTGTCGAACTATATATCAATATCGTTCTTATCGTGAATCAATAAATTTAACCCAGAAATTTATAAGAAAATGGGAATACAATAAGTTAAAGAAATATGAACCCGAGATTGTCAAATATTTTGATATAGTTACACTTGTAAGTAATGATGATATTCGGCAAATGCAAAAATTAAACAGCGGAGTGGAATATCGTTTATTATCGAATGGGACGGATCTAAGCAAATTTACATTCAACAATAACATAAGAGAACGAAAAGGAATACTATTTGCAGGTAAGCTTGATATTTGGGCAAATCAACTTATGATTAATACAATCGTAAACGAGATTTTTCCTAACATACTCGAAAAATTGCCAGATTGTGAGTTCCATATTGCAGGTGCAAAACCGCCTCATAGAATTTTGGCACTCAAAGATAAGAAAAATATTCATTTGCATATAAATGTGCCAATTATGTTGCCTTATTTGCATAATTCAAGGCTATTTTTACACCCACATTCAGGCGGATCAGGAATCCAGAACAAATTGCTTGAATCAATGGCATGCGGATGCCCTGTAATAACGACACCGACTGGGAATCAAGGGATTTATGCAAAGAACGAAGAAAGTGCAATTATATGCAATACAAAGGAAGAAATGGTGCGTTATGCAATCAAAATTTTAACGGATGATGAATTTGCAAGTAATTTAGCAAAAAATGCAAGAGTGCTAATCGAAGAAAAGCACTCTTGGGAGGCAATTTATTTGCAATTAGATGCTATTTTGGAAGAGTTGATTAATTGAAAGGCTTCAGCAATGGGAAATCTTTTCCAATAACAACAGTTGAGCGAACAAACAAATTTGAATCAACAGCACTAACTACGAGCGTATCAGGAATTCCCATTGCATAAGCAACCTTACGAGCACTTCTCAGATCACCTAACCTATCTAAAACTAATGATTTTTCTTCTTTTTTAGGATAATTACCAATTTCAACTACATCGAAACCGCGCAAACGTAGGAATTCCATTGCTTTAGCTGCCAAACCAGTTTCCCCACAAGCGTTGAGAACATTTACTTGAATTACTAAATCATTTTCACTTGAATTAGCACCTTCTTCAATCTTAGAATCGACTGGTGGAGCTATAATAACACGGTTAATAAATGAAGAAAGCATCACAATTACGATCAAACCAAAAGCGACTAACATTAAGATATTGGCTGTTTTGTTGTTTGATACAATTTTCATTATTCCCCCCAAAATTAATATTAATTTTAAGAGGGATCAATCAAATACTATGCCATTAAATTTCCCAAGTGCCTTTATCAGGGAAATAAATTTGCATTTTTGTATCCCCAACCTTGATGGAAACAGTGCGGGATATAGTTCCACCTGTATCTTCGCCTAATATTTTTATGCCTCGTTTGAGCAATCTTGCTTTTACTGCAACTGTATTACGCTGCCCAATACTAAAATACTCTCCCAACTCTATTTTAGTTTTTGCTCCGCCAGCAATTTTTGCATAAATTTTATCAGGTGTGCAACCAAACTCTCCCATTTTTTTTAATAAAGCATCGACAGCTGTATCGGCAAAATAACCTGGTAATTTTTCTGCTTTTTCTGGATCTGTGTTAGATTGCGGAAGCGCCACATGGGCAAGCCCAACAGTGTTTTTTGATGGACAGAATAAACCCAATCCAATGCAAGAACCTAAGGCAAAAATTTTCAATATTTTGTTAGAATCGTTGCTTGCATCCATAGCACCCATACCCAAGATAATTTGGTCAGTTTTGGCTGTTCTATCTAAGTGATTGCTTGGGAGTTTGAAGTCTTTTTTAACTTGTTTTAGATAACTAACATCTTGAGTATATGCAAGTTTTATTTTATATATAAGTTGAGAGAAGAGCTCAGGCAAAGCACGTGCTCCAGCACCAGGTTTCGGCTGGAAATCAACTGCACCAGCCTCGAATGCTTCTTTTGTTATTTTAGAATCTTTCTCTGTTAAGGCACTAAGAACAATTGTGGGTATTGGATTGACTGGCATCAGGTTATGTAAAAATTGAATGCCATTCATGCGAGGCATTTCCATATCCAGAATGATAACGTCCGGTTTTAATCGGTTAACCTGATTTAGAGCTATAAAACCATCGGTCGCGGTTCCAACTACTTCAATCATTGGATCTTTCGATAATCCTTTTGCAAGTATGTCAAGAACAAGAGCTTGGTCGTCAACTATTAAAACTTTGATTTTTTGGTTAGCCTGAGTATTATTTCCCTGCATACAAAACTCATTTATTTGAAATTTTTAAATAAAAACAAAAATAAAAAATTGTTAAAGAATTTTACATTATTTTTTATTAACTAAATTATTAATA
Source organism: Kapaibacterium sp. (SeqCode) (assembly GCA_036769265.1). GTDB lineage: Bacteria > Bacteroidota > Ignavibacteria > Kapaibacteriales > UBA2268 > JAKIZO01. The sequence continues at coordinate 10,693 of DAIPLL010000004.1, read as the reverse complement.
CTATCGATTAAAGTATCGAAATTAACAGGTTTGCTTATATAATCATTTGCTCCTACGGCAAAACAGCGGTCTCTATCACCCGGCATTGCAAGCGCAGTGAGAGCAATGATAGGGATATTTGCTGTGTTTGTATCACCTTTGAGAATTCGGATAGCTTCAAGTCCATCCATTTTTGGCATTTGAATATCCATTAAAATTATATCCGGCTTGTATTCAATAGCTGAGTCGACAGCTTCTTTCCCATTGCGAGCAACAAGCACAGAGTAACCAGCATATTCGAGGAAAGCTTCCATTGTTTCTAAGTTTGCTTCATTATCTTCCGCAAGTAAGATTAAAGTTTTTTCCTTCATATTATATAACTCCTGTTCAGTTAATAATCTTGTTTTTTGTTGTTCAATTTTAATATCAATTTTATTTAAAGTTTCATAAACATTTATTAGTTTATAAGGTTTTTGAATATACCCATCAGCACCGTTTGCAATCGCACGAGTTTTATCTTTAAGGATTGAAACGATCACAACTGGAATATATTTATATTTTTCGTGAAGTTTTATATGTTTTAGGTAATCCCAGCTGGACTTTTCCCACAAAAGAACATCAATAATTATAATATCGAAATTGTTATTTTCGAGAAAAACTTCGATTGGAATTGAGAAATCAAAAATATAGGCAGAAATTTTGAAATTTTCGAGGTCTTGACGCATAAGTTCTGCATCTTCTTTATTTGTATTAATTAGCAAAGCTGTTTTAATATTATGGAACTCTTTATTTAAAATTTCATTATATATTTTTTCTTCAAAAGATTTACTATGAATTGGTAGTATTATACTAAATTTACTTCCTTCGCCAAATTTGCTTTCAACTGAAACACTCCCACCCATCATTTCGGTTAGTTTTGCAACTAAAGCCAATCCTAATCCAGAGCCTTCGTATTCACGAGATAGATTACTACTAATTTGAGAGAATGGTTTAAATAATTTAGGCATATCTTCTTTTCGAATACCAATTCCAGTATCCCAAACAGTGAATTTAATTTGATTTTCATCAATATTTGAATTAATTTCCAAACCAACAGAGCCGTCGTTATAGGTAAATTTAACTGCATTATTAAGCAAATTAATTAAAATTTGTTTTGTACGAGTTTCGTCAGCATAGAATGTTGCTGGGCAGTTTTCAGCAATATCGAGTGAAATTTTTATGTTTTTACGTATTGCTAAGGGTTTTATAAAATTGATTGCAGAATGCGCAACTTTTTCAACGGAAACATCTTCATAATAAACTTCGAATTTACCAGCTTCAATTTTTGAAACATCCAGAATATCATTAATTAAGTTGAGCAAGTGATGACCACTTTCATGAATAGTGTTTAAGGCACGCTGGTAACGTTCATTTGCAGTAATTTCTTTATGTTTAAGCAGTAATTCAGAAAGCCCTAAAATTGCATTAAGTGGTGTTCGTAGTTCATGACTCATATTTGCGAGAAACTCATCTTTTGTACGGATTGCACGTTCGAGTTCAGCATTTAGTGCGCTTAATTCTTCAGTGCGTTCCATAACTCTTTCTGCAAGTAAACGTCGTTCAAGGTTTAAAGCTTCTTCAATTTTTTTGCGGTAAATTACCATAGCTATTTGAGAGGATACGAACACTAAAATATCTTTAGATTTATCATCGTATTTAATTTCGTCATTATAGCTTTGAACAGCAATAACACCAATTGTCTGATTGCCAATTGTTTTCAGTGGAATACCAAGCCAATATTTTGGAATGGGACCGTTTACAGTAAGTTCACCTTTACTTTCAAGCTCAATTATAGTTTTTTCATCCAATAACTGAAAATGTTCAGTTTTAATAACATACTCAGTTAAACCATTAGCAAAAGGATATGGACCCAAGAAAGAAACCTCTGGCGATTCAATCTCGTCGACGAAATATGGGAATGCAATCTCGTTTCTTTCAGAGTCGTAAATTGCAATGTAGAAATTTCTTGCGTAAATTAATTGAGATATTGATTTGTGTATGAATTTGTACAAATCTTGTAAATTATCAATATGATAAGCGGCTTCGGAAATGCTGTAAACTATTTGTTGAAGTTTTTCGGCTGCTTTTCGTTCGGTTATATCTTCGGCTGTTCCTTCAATATACAGGACATTTCCATCATTACCTCGAACAGCTTTGGCTTTCTCTAAAACTTTTAATAAAGCTCCATCTTTTTTTACCCATGTGCTCTCGAAAATGTGAATATCATCACTTGAGAGAATTTTATTTAGAAAAGCTTGTCGTTCGGATGTATCTATAAAACCTTCGAAATTGAGATTACGTTCTTTCAGTTCGTTGATTGAATCAAACCCAAGCATTTGAACTAAAGTAGGATTAGCAAGAATTATTCTTCCATCGATTGTAGAGCGATATATACCCACAGGAACGTTATTAAACAGATTCCTATAAAGCTCACGGCTGCGCTTTAGTTCTTCTTCGATACGAATTCTTTCTTGAATTTCAAGCTGTAATTTTAGAGTGCGTTTTTCGATTATTGCTTCAAGTTCCTGATTAATACGCCTGATATCGTCTTCTAACTTTTTAAATTCGGTTATATCGCGTGAAATTCCAATAAGTCCTATTGGATTGCCATCAAAATCATAAAATGGTGTTTTTATTGTATCGAAAGTATGCAGTGAACCATCGTTAAGTAGGAGTACCTGTTCAGCTCTAACTGCATTACGTGATTCAAACACAGTTTTATCGAATTGCTCGAACTCTTCTGCTTCTTCTTTTTTAAATAATTCTTTATCGGTTTTGCCTAAAATTTCATCCTTAGTTAAATTTAAAAAATTGCAATAAGATTTATTGCAATTAATATATTTGCCATCGATATCTTTCACTATGATTATATCAGGAACATTATCAATTAAAACTGACAATAGTTCTGATTGTTTTTTTATTTCTAAGGTTCTTTCATAGACTTTTTTTTCAAGTTCTATGTTTGTTTGAGTAAGAATTTTTTCTGCTTCTTTAAATTTCGTAACATCATTTATAAAAATACAAACACCAGTAATTTCTTCACCAACTTTTACAGGATAAATCGTTATATCATAGTATATTTCTGAAGTTTTTATTTGCACTTTAATTTCGAACTGGGAGGAAAAGCCTTGATAAGCTTTTGTTAAATTTTCAAAAAATTCAGTATATGAAGTGTTTTCTAATAATATTTTGAAATTTGTATTTTGGTCAATAGTTCTATTTGTTATTATTTCACAAGCATCCAAGAAAAATTGATTATGTTTAGTTATGTGATATTTGTTGTCTAAGAGTGCTACGCCAATGTTTGAATAATTTATTGCAGTAGAAAGATTTGCTTCGATAAGTTTGTTCTTTTCTTCGGCAAGTTTTTTTTCAGTAATATCGCGCAAAGTAGCTAAAATAACATCAAAACCATCTTTTTTGACAGGTTTTAAGGTAATATCGCAAAAAATTAATCCTGTTTTTTTATTTATATGAACCCATTCAAAATGATTAACCCCTTGATTATATGCAATATCAATCATACGCTTAGCTTTTTCAATTGAGCTTTCTCCATTTGGTTGGAACTCTGGTGAAAAATCATAAGGATGTTTACCAATTAAGTCGCTTTTGCTATCAAGACCAAAAACCTCACATCCTTTGCTGTTAGAATCAAGATAAACGTCATTATGTAAAAAGTAAAAAGCATCAGCCGCATTTTCAAAAAATAATTTTTGTAATTTTTCTTGTTCTTCAATTTTTTGTTGATTTTGTTCGACTTCAGTTATATCGATAAATGCAGCATAAAATTCTGTCTGCAAATTGTTTAAAGCTGAACTGACAACACCCGAGAGACTCCTAATATCACCGTCAATAGATCTTATTTTTATATAGCAAGGGACAGCTTCTTTAAAATCAATTGATTCGTTACAAGCATTATTGAAATTATCAATGAATTCAGGTAAAATAAATTCTGTAACAGTACTGTTTATTAATTCATCGATTGAAATACCTAAAATAATTGAAGTACTTTTATTGACAGATATTATTCTGCCTTCGGAATTTAAGTTGAAATAAATAGTTGGAGCACTATCATAAAGGAACTTATATCTTTCTCGAGAAATATCTAATTCATAGCGAATCAAATTTAATTCGTTGTTTTTAATAGATAAATCAATTAAATGACTTTTAACAATTTCAAAATCTTTTTGAATTTCTTTTGCTAATATTTTGCACTCTTCGTTGGAAGCTTGATTAAGTTTTCTCAAAATTTTTTCTAAAATTTCGAAGGTATCCATTTGATTGAATTAAAGAGAATTAATAAAAATTTTTCTGTACAAAAATAAGTTTATGTAATAAAATAAATAAAAAAATAAGTCTTTTCAAAATCCTAATTGAATTTAAGAAAAAATTTCTTTAATAAAAAAGGATGTTTGCTAAAAAAAGCAAACATCCTTTAATACTAAACATTGAAATTACTCGCAACCGAGTGCTTTTGTATTGTCACGAGCGGTTTTGTTTGCTGGATTAATTTTAAGAACTAATTTGTAGTAACGACAGGCTGGTTCGTTTTGCCCCATTCCGTGGTAAGCAACAGCTGTGTATAAAGCGGCAAATTCGTTATCAGGCATAATTGCAAGCCAATCGCGACCGATTTTTTCTAAATCTTTGTACTTCTTTTGTTCGAGTTTCATCTGAGCTAATTTTGCGAAAGACTGATTTAATTCAGATTTATATTTATCAGCAGTTGGGGAGCCAGTAGTAATTGAACGGAGAAACATTTCTTCTGCTTTAGTATTATCATTCAAATTTGCGTAAACGTCGCCTAAATAAATCATAGACCACAAAAAGTTTGGATTAAGTTCTATGGCTTTTTGTAGTGGTGAAATTGCAAGTTGAGCTTGTTGATTAAAGAAATAACTAATACCAATAAAATAGTGAATAATATAGTCGTTTGAATCGGTGCACTGAGCTGTATTTAATCTTTTATTTAGAATTTCAATTGCTTCGGTGTATCTTTTCATTTTATTTAGCGAAGTACCAAGAACATACATAAGCTGGCAATTAGCTTCTGGATTCATATCAATTGCCTGCTTCCATTTTTCAACGGCAATATTAGTATCGCCTGCAAAAAGTGCGGCTTGCCCCCAACGACGCACATCTTCCATTTGAAGCTGTTCGGTTGCGCTCAGCTCGGCAAAAGTTTTTTCCGCATCAGCATAATCGCCCTCTTGCAAATAACAGCGAGCAAGCAGCAATTTAGCGCGAGGTGCTGCAGTATCAATTTCTGTTGCAACAATTCGCAAATGAGTGCGAGCGGAATCGCATCGACCAATTTCGTAAAGTGCTTGTGCCAGATACCAACGCCCAAGTGAACCACTTGGACGCAATTGTATGTAATTATTGAGTGATTGAGCAGCTTGGACAAAATTTTTCGAAAAGAAGAAAAGCTTACCCTGCTCGAACCAAGCACGTGCATTTTTTGGATCTTTCTGAGTAAGAATATTCCATTCCTGCAAAGAACGTGTAAAGTACAAATTAGCTAAATCTGGATTACCCTCATTTTCTCTTACGCCAAGCCAATAATATGACTGTGCAAGCTTCATACGTGCATCATTTAAATCAGGATTTACAGATAATGCATCTTCGTAACTATCTTTTGATAGTTCGTAAACTCTTTGTTGGTAATAGATATCGCCACGTTTAACGTTTGCTTCGACATTTTTTTTATCCATATCTAAAGCTCTTGCGACAGCAATTTCCGCTTGGCTAATGGAGTCCGCTCTCAGATAGACATCCACTAACACAAGCCAGTTGCTTATTTCTTTCTTTTCATCATTAGTTAATTTACGTAAAATTCTTACAGCTTCGGTATGATTTCCATTTATAGAAAGGACATTTGCTAGTTTTCTTAGAACAAACGGTTTGTTTGAAATTTTTTCAGCTTGACGCATTACTTCTAAAGCTTTTTGGTTGTTTCCAAGTTCAAGATAAACATCACTGCAAAGAAAATGCAATTCCAAGTCCTTTGGGTTTTCAGCAATAGCTTGCTGAATAAAGGTTTCTGCTAATTCATAATTTTTTTCATTCAAAGCTGAAATTAAATTTTGCTTTGCTTGCTGTGAGTAAGCAAAGCTAAAACTCATTAAGAGTATCGCAAAAAACAATTTAATTTTCATTTTAATCCTCTTTTATTAATTTAAATCTTGCATATTTTGGCACTACACCTGCTTCTGTAAGATATTTCGTGGAACTTGCCTCTCTTGAAATATACATTGCGAACCAAAAAGGCAAATCCTTGAAATTTTTAAGAAACATCGCTTTATAAGTTATGATATATGGATATAAACCTTGAACTATGTAAGCTTGATGAACTGGTTTTGGAGTTATATATTTCCCAGTTGTATCAGTATAACCAATTGCAATGGGTTTGAAATCTAAATTTCTAAATATATGAGAAAGATAACCAATACCAATTGCGTTCGGATTATTCTTAACAAATAACAATAAAGAATCAACTGTTGAGAAAAGTTGAAGGCGACGCTGAATTGGGTGATTGAGTGTTACTAATTTATTAATATTGGCAAAAACAGACGAATTTTGTTCCAAGGTTGCAAAAACTGGTTCTTCTTTAAGTTGTTTAAAGTAATTGGTTAATGTTTTGTTTTTATTTGTAAGTACTTCGAAAATTTGATGAGCATTTAAAGTATCTAAGGGATATTTTATATTGGCGAAAAAACAAAGTGCGTCGTCTGCAATTTCTTCAATATTGTGTTTTTCAACTTTGTAAGCTTGCATAAGAGAATCTTCATCTTTCAAATATTCACGAGCAATGAAAATAACCCTTGATTCGCCTGAAAGAAGCCGTGCCATAGCTTCACGAGCGGTAACGCTTTGCACTGTGAGTTCAACATCGGGATAAGCTTTACGATACATTTTGAAAAGTGTGTCGAGAAGATGATATATAGTATTATCACAATATGCGGTGATTTTGCCACGTGTCATTGTTTCTCTATCGGATTCAGGTTTTGGTTTGTTATCGTTGCAAGCTTGAAGCAAAAGCACCAAAGCAAAAATTAGAATTATTACTTTATTTTTCATCATCGTCCTCATTGAGATTAAAGTTGTATCTTTCTAATTGTGTTCTATACATAATTAAACGATAAACACCGAAAAGAGTTACTACAATTCCCATAACAATAACAAGTGTGCTATCTTGCAAATTTTCTTTGAAAAGAATGCCCCAAATTATAAGCACAAGCCCTAAGATTATCATTAAAATTCTGACAGCATAATTAACTAATTTTGAAAACATATAACTTGATTTACAATTTTAAAAATAATTACAAAATTAAAATTTTTTTGTCAATAAATAATATGATAATATGAAAACACAGTAAATTTTTCATAAGTGAATAAAAATTCCTTAATTTTTAATTAAATAATAACCTAAATGGTTTACTTCGGTCAATAATAATTTATTTTTATTGCTTTTTTTTATATTTTTGTATGATTATGTAACTTATTAAAGTGCAATATGAGAAGATTTTTTTGCACAATTTTATTATTCTTTTTAACATACTTATCATCAATTGGACAGGTCGATTATAGTATTTACAGATTGCCAAAGGATGATTTTGCCGATTCTCTTTCGAAAGAAATGGCAATTTCCTCGCTTAAATCTGCAACAGGACTTTTGGAGCGTGAAATAAATCCTGATAAGTATATTTTAGGACCTGGCGACGAACTTGCAATTAGTGTAATATCTGCAAAACCAAAGCACTTTGAATTAACTGTATCACCGGAAGGTGCTTTGCTTATTCCTGGAATAGGTAAAATCGATTTAAAAAGTAAAACCTTAACAGAAGCAAATGTTTTAATAGAAAATTTAATTAGAAAAAACTTAAATCCTACTGAGATATTCATTACTTTACAAAAAATACGACAATTTAAAGTATCTGTCAGCGGTTTTGTTGTTCGTAATGGAATTTATCCAGCAACACCAGCCGATAGAGTTTCTGAAGTTATAGATAAAGCAGGTGGATTGCGGCGAGAAGCTTCATGGCGAAATATAATTCTTCTTCGATCAAATGGCGAACAGTTAAGTATTGACCTAATGAAATATTATTTTCTCGGTGATGAAGCGGCTAATCCATTTGTTTCAGGTGGAGATAAAATAATAGTCCCAGAGATTAACGAAAAATCAATTATTGGGCTATATGGTGATGTTATAAATAAAGGACTATTTGAATATAAAGAAGGTGATAGCTTATCAACTTTATTACGCTTCGGACTCAGTTTTATGGAGTCAGCTTTTTTAGACTCTGTTGAATATTATGCTGCAAATAAAACAGGCTTTGTTACAAAATATTTAGATTTATCTTATTTAAGGGATAAAAATTTAAGTACAACAGGAATTGTTAATGATTTTCCTCTTAACTCAGGTGATCGAGTATTTGTGCGTAGCATACCAAAATGGCGAAAGCTTGAGTATGTTGTTATAAAAGGTGAGGTAAATTTCCCTGGCTATTATGCTATTGAGGAGAAAAAAGATAGAGTAAGCGATTTAATTAAAAGAGCAGGTGGTTTTACAAGTGAAGCAGCCATTGAATTTATCGAATACATAAGCCAAAATGAACTAGAAAAACCTGATTTGGAAATGGAAAGATTAAGTAAAATTCTACCTTCGGAAATGTCGCAAAGTGAATATAGATATTTTCAGTCGAAAAAAACAGAAAGAAAAGGAGTTATTTCTTTAGATTTCAAAAAAATAATGGAAAATCCAAATTCCACAGATAATTTTTATTTGACACACAGAGATTCAATTGTCGTGCCAAGTATCAAAAAATTCGTGAATGTTCAAGGACGTGTGGCTAAACCTGGGCTTATTGCATATCGACCAGGAGCTGATTATTTAGAATACATAGAGCTTGCTGGTGGTTTTGGTTATCGAGCAGACGAAAGCGAGACAATGATCAACAAGCATAGTGGCGGACTTTACCGTGCAAAAAAACGCGATTACGTTATCGAGCCGGGAGATGTGATTCTTGTTCCACCGGAACGAGAACTTACATTTATGGAAGCATTCACTACTGGTCTTACAATTGCAACGCAAATTTTAACAATAGCAGGTGTAGTTCTTGCATTTTCTCGTATTGGTAAGTGAAATGAATGAAAAAGAAAATAAAGCACTATCAATTAGTATTTTCGTTTTTATAGATGTATATAAAAAATACTATAAAAAAATCTGGGTAATAGTTGCCATTTTTTGTGTTTTAACTTTTATTTTTGGCTTGATTATGCCACATACTTATAAAACATATACCACCATTATGCCACCTAAGCAAAGCGAAAGTTCTGGACTTACATCAATTTTACAAAGTTTCTCTGGCGCAATTCCATCTGCTCTTTCATTTACGGGAAGCAATAACAACCAATCATATATTTTGGCGGATATTTTACGCAGCCGCACATTAGCAGAATATTTAATTGACAGCTTGAAACTATCAAATTATCCTTATTATAAAAATTATACACGAAATGAGTTGATTGAATTATTACAAGAAGATCTTAAAGTAGAAATCGAAAAAACTGGGTTAATTAAATTACTGACAACTGCAAGAACCTTTTTTTTCCCATCTTCGGATACAAAACAAGAAACAAAAGTTCTCGCAAAAAGTTTAGGAGAAAAAGCTGTTTGTGGACTTGATGAGATTGTTCGCCAGCGAAATACATCAGCAGCAAAAAAATCACGTCAATATATTGAACGAGAATTGGCTAATTACAGAATGAAATCCGATTCAATAGATAATGAACTGGAAATTTTCCAACGTAGCAATAGAGTTTTAAAGATTGACGATCAAACCCAGGCACTTGTTCAGCAAGCTATTGAAGTTGGTTTGCAACTTGCAAAAGCTGAAATGGAGCTAAACATTGCTAAAAATGAATACCGAAAAGATAATCCTTATCTAATGCAACTACAAAATATTGTAAATCAACTTCGTAAACAATATGAGGCAGTTCAAAAAGGTGGGCTTACAGGCACTGACGGTTTCTCAATTCCATTTGAGAAAATACCTTCACTCGCACGAAAGTATGCAAATTTGTATCGCGATAAAAAGATTATAGAACAAGTAATTTTGTATTTGGAAACGCAACGGCATCAAGAGGCAATACAGGAAAATCGTGATGTACCAACAGTGGAAGTGCTTGATCGAGCATTCATTCCAGACCGGCAATCTGCACCAAATAAGAAGTTGATGGTGATTTTAGCTTTCGTATTATCTTTTATTTTTTCAACTCTATACTTTTTGATTAAAGATTTCAAAAATTATTCAAACCAATTAAATAATGCTACAAACGATGAGCCTGACAAGTAAAATAAAAACAAATAGATGGAAAGCTTTTGCAATTGTTGTTATTTCGGCAGCACTAACAATTACATATATTGATAATGTATTTAAAGTAAACTATCTTCTGTCTGAAATACAATCTATCGAAAAACAGTATAATGAAGTCAGAGCATCAAATCAAGTATTGATTACAAAAATAATTGAATTAGAGGGAGCCGAAAGAATAACTAAAATCGCAGAAGAAAAACTTGGTATGATAAAACCAACAAAAGTTCCCAACAAGATTAAAATAAAGAATGAAGAATAATCAAGAAAATACATATACAAGAAAAAAGAAATTCTGG
>DAIPLL010000032.1:11985-12857 GCA_036769265.1 Kapaibacterium sp. (SeqCode) | reverse complement strand
AATTTAACTTTATTTTGGAATTGGCTCAATGGTGGAAGGAAAGCAAACGAACTTTCAAGAGGAGCAAAATATGATGAACATTATCCAAAGGCTCGACTACGTTTTTGAGAGCAAAGAGAGCCGCACCATAAGCTTCGAAAACAACTGCTTCTTTCGGGACTGATGCTTGTGGATAAGTTTTTTTCAGGAAATGCATAACTGATTTGTTCTGAGTAACGCCGCCAACGAACAAAATGCGTTTGAAATTGCGTTTTTGCAAAAGCTCCTGCACTTTTTCGGCAATCATTTGTGCTAAACCAGTGGCAACTTCCGATTTTGGTACACCTTTGTTAAGTGCGTGAGTGCAATCGGATTTGCAGAAAACTGAGCATCGCCCCGAGACACGGAAAGGGACGGTGCCGCTTGCGAGGTGGCTTGCTTCGTCGAGCGATAGATTCATTCGCTTAATCTGTTGCAAAAAAAATTCACCTGTGCCAGAGGCGCATTGGTTCTTGGTAATAACTTCAGCTATTCTTCCGAATTTATCGAGCACATAAACCAAAAAAGTTTCGCTACCGAGCGAAGCTATTGCATCATATTTATTGCTGCCAAAAAGCTGATTGTAGGCTATTTCAGTTGCCTCAGGTTCGGAAATATTGCAAGCACGGAGTGCGGAGCGAAATTTCCTACCTGTAAAAGCAACAGGCACATTATGCAAGCCAAATTTTTCAAAGAAATGCTCTATAATTATCTGTGGATTGCCATTGTGGTTGGCGACATCAACACTTTTGAGTAAAATATCATTTTGATTAACACTCTCAATTAAAGCAAGCTTAACGGTTGATGCACCGATACATATTCCTGCTGCTTTTTTCATAGAAGTATTTTAAATT